>NZ_DASYHS010000211.1:0-9415 GCF_035998295.1 Arenibaculum sp.
TGGAACAAATTAGGAACAATGTCAAATGGTGGAGAGGGGATGTTCGCGCCGTAACCGCTCGCTGTTTCCTTCCCTGTGCAAGCGCCTCGGCAGGCGCTATATAGGCGCGCCATGAAAAGGAAGCCCGCCCCCAAAGTCGGCATCGTCAGTCTCGGCTGCCCCAAGGCGCTCGTGGACTCCGAACGCATTCTCACGCGCCTGCGCGCCGAAGGCTATCAGGTGTCGCCCACCTATGACGGCGCCGACGTCGTGCTGGTCAACACCTGCGGGTTCCTCGACAGCGCCAAGCAGGAATCGCTGGACGCGATCGGCGAGGCGATGGCCGAGAACGGCCGCGTCATCGTCACCGGCTGCATGGGGGTGGAGGGCGAGCGCATCCGCGCGCTGCATCCCGGCGTGCTCGCGGTCACCGGCCCGCACCAGTACGAGGCCGTCGTCGAGGCGGTGCACGAGGCGGTGCCGCCGATGCACGACCCGTATGTCGACCTGGTGCCGCCGCAGGGCATCCGGCTGACGCCCCGGCACTACGCCTATCTGAAGATCTCCGAAGGCTGCAACCACCGCTGCTCGTTCTGCATCATCCCGAGCCTGCGCGGCGACCTCGCGAGCCGGCCGGCCGGCTCGGTGCTGAAGGAGGCGGAGAAGCTGGTCGCGGCGGGCGTGCGCGAGATCATGGTGATCTCCCAGGACACCAGCGCGTACGGCGTCGACCTCAGGCACGCCGAGAGCACCTGGCGCGGGCGCCCGGTCAAGGCGCGCATGACCGAGCTGTGCGAGGCGCTGGGCGAGCTGGGCGCGTGGGTCCGCCTCCACTACGTCTACCCCTACCCGCATGTCGACGAGGTGATCCCGCTGATGGCGGAGGGGCGCATCCTTCCCTATCTCGACATCCCCTTCCAGCATGCGAGCCCCAAGGTGCTGAAGGCGATGAAGCGCCCGGCCAACCAGGAGAAGGTACTGGAGCGCATCCGGCGCTGGCGCGACATGTGCCCGGACCTCGCGATCCGGTCCACCTTCATCGTCGGCTTCCCCGGCGAGACCGAGGACGATTTCCGCTTCCTGCTGGACTGGCTGGAGGAGGCGCAGCTCGACCGGGTCGGCTGCTTCCGCTACGAGCCCGTCGACGGCGCGTCCGCCAACGCCCTGCCCGGCGCGGTGCCGGACGAGGTCAAGCAGGAGCGCTGGGAGCGCCTGATGGAGACGCAGAAGCGCGTCAGCGACGCCCGCCTCCAGCGCATGGTCGGCCGCACGATCGAGGTGCTGATCGACGAGGTCGACGAGGAGGGCGCGATCGGCCGCTCCTACGCCGACGCGCCGGAGATCGACGGCGCGGTGTTCCTGAACGGCGTCACCGGGCTGGAGCCCGGCGACCTGGTGCTGGCCGAGGTCGAGCACGCCGAGGACTACGATCTGTGGGCCGTGCCAGCGACCGAGGACGGCCGCGGCGACCGCGACGGCGACTGAACGGGCGGCGGGCGGCACGCGATATGGAACGCATCCGGGCGCTGACCCATAGCGGCACCTTCCACGCGGACGAGGTCACCGCCTATGCCGTGCTGGCGCTGGCCGAGCCGGAAACGGTGCCGCGCCACTTCACCCGGTCGCGCGACCCGGAGGTCGTCGCGCGGGCGGAAATCGTGTTCGACGTCGGCGGGGTCTTCGACCCGTCGCGCCACCGCTACGACCATCACATGCGCGAGCGGCCGCTGCGCGCGGACGGCACGCCCTATTCCTCGGCCGGGCTGATCTGGGCCGCGTTCGGGCGCGACGCGCTGCGCACGCTCGTCCCCGACGCGCCGGACGGCCTGCGCGAGCGGCTGTGGGCGGCCATGGACCGGGAATTCATCCTGCCGACCGACAGGATCGACAACGGCATCGGCGAGGCCGACGGCCTGTCCTATGCCGGGCTGATCGCCGACATCAACCCGGCCTGGGACGACACGGCGCCGGACGAGAACGCCCGCTTCCTGGAGGCCGCCCGGCTCGCCGACGCGGCACTCCGGCGCAAGGTCGCGGCACTGCTGGCGCGCCTGCGCGCCGAGGACGCCGTGCTGGCGGCGGCCGCGGCGGCGGCCGACCCGCGCGTCCTGGAACTGCCGGCCTCGATGCCGTGGCAGGAGGCCGCGTTCGAGCACGGGCTGCCGGTCCTGTTCGCGGTGTACCCGTCGCGGCCGGGCACGTGGCGGATCGACTGCATGCGGCCGGAGCCGGGCTCCTTCGGCCAGCGCCTGCCGCTGCCCGAGGCCTGGGCGGGGCTGTCGGGCGAAGCGCTGCAACGGGCCTGCGGCATCGCGGATGCCGGCTTCGTCCACCCCGCCCGCTTCACCGGCGGCGCCGCCAGCCGCGAGGGCGTGCTGGCAATGGCGCGACAGGCGCTGGCGCACGCCTGAAAAGGCGCCGGCGCACGCGTGCCGGGCGGCGCGCCCGCTCCCGACGCAGGGGCGCCCTGCGGATGCGGCGCATATGATTCAAAAGCGAATACAGTCAGCAGCGTAGTCTCTGCTGAAATCATGGCGCACGAATATTAGAAGATCTACCGACATCGAATGTGTTAAAGCTTTCTTATTTTCTTCGATACTGGCGAAACTTCCGGGAGAGAGTGCGGTTGATGCAGTCCGTGGCGTTCGGGGCCGTGGGGCGTGGTCGACATGCCCCGCGCCGCCGAACCCGCGCCCATCCATCGAGACCAGGAGGAATCGCATGACCGCACGCAGTCTTCGTGCATCGCTGCTCGCCGGAGCAGGATCCCTGATGCTGCTGTCGGGCGCCGCCGTCGCCCAGCAGAGCGATCCCAACGTCACCATCGTCCGTCCGGACGGCCAGGGGCAGCAGGCCCAGAGCCAGCAGCAGCAGCCGTCGCAGCAGCCGCAGCAGCAGGCGCAGAGCCAGCAGCCGGGCCAGTCCTCGGGCGGCCAGCAGCAGCAGCAGCAGTTCCCGATGGTCCAGCAGTCGCTGGAACAGGCGCGGCAGGCGATCCAGAGCCAGGACCAGCAGCGCGCGCAGCAGGCCGTCCAGCAGGTGCAGCAGAGCATCGAGCAGGCCATGCAGCAGGCCCAGGGCCAGGAGCAGCAGCAGGCGATGCAGCAGGTCCAGCAGGCGGTGCAGCAGGCGCAGCAGGCCGTCGAGCAGCAGGACATGCAGATCGCCACGGCGGCCCTGCAGACCGCGGAGCAGGCGCTCCAGGCGGCCGCGCAGCAGAACCCGCTGCAGCAGGCCCGCCAGTCCCTGCAGCAGGCCAGCCAGTCGATCCAGCAGGCCGAGCAGGCGATCCAGCAGACCGAGCAGCGCATGCAGCAGCAGCAGCAGGCGCTGGAGCAGGCGCAGCAGACGCTGCAGCAGGCCGAGACCGCCGAGCAGGGCGGCAGCGGCGGCCAGGGCCAGCCGCAGCAGCCGCAGGGCGGCAGCAGCTCCTCGCCCCAGTAAGCGGGCGAGCGGGCAAGACCCGGCTGGAAGTCAGTGGAGAGGCGCGCCCGTCAGGCGCGCCTCTTCCACAGGCGCCAGGCGCGCAGCAGCAGGGAACCGGCGAACCAGACCAGGGCCGTCACCAGCGGCACGACGACCACGAGCGGGAAGGCGGCGACCAGCACCGCCAGGACCAGCATGGCGAAGCCGATGGCGAAGAGCACCCTGCCCTCCATCGGGCTCAAGGGCCGCGATCCCGTGATCGCGGCCCCTGCCGTGTTGCCGACGCCCAGCGCACCGGCGGCAAGGCGGCGGCCGCTTCCCGTCCGCTCGGGGCCACGTCTGGGCAGGCGGCGCCTGTGCGGGAGACCGTCGGGATGGTCGTCCCGCCGGGGCGGCGGGGCGGCGGGATGCACGCGCCGGCGGTCGTCGAGCACGATCTCGGTCGCGTTGCGCAGGTCGTCGAGATACGTGGCCTCCATCGCCTCGGCGAAGCCGCGGTCCTCGACGGTCACGTCCAGTTCCCAGTTGGTCAGCCAGCTCGCCACGTTCAGGTTGGTCGAGCCGATCCGGGACCATTTGCCGTCGCTGACCGCCGTCTTCGCGTGCAGCATCGAGCCGTTCCATTCGAAGACGCGGATGCCCGCCTCGATCAGGGGCCGGTAGCTCGCGCGGACCAGCGCCTGCACCGCCGGCGCGTCGCTCGTCCCCGGCACCAGGATGCGGACGTCGACGCCGTCGCGCACCGCGTCGGCCAGGGCGCGCACGAAGGTCGTGCTCGCCACGAAATAGGCGTCCGTCAGCCACAGCGTGCGGCGCGCGGCCGACGCGATGAGCTGGTCGAGGCGGTAGACGCCGAGCCGGCCGGGGCGGCCGCGGATGACGCGGACGCGGACGCCGCCCGGCACCGGGCCGGCGGGGCGCGCCATGCCGCCTGCGATGCTCCCCGCCATGTCCTCGGGCGGAATCCGGCCGCCGGCCTCGATCCAGGTCTCGGCGAAGGCGTCCTCGATGTCGGCGACGACCGGGCCGCGCAGCTCGACCCCGGTGTCGCGCCAGGCCGCGATGCCCTTGGCCGGGTCGCCGACCCAGGCGCGGGAGACGCACAGCCCCGAGACGAAGCCGATCCTGCCGTCGACGGCGATCGCCTTGCGGTGGTTGCGCTTCACCCAGGCCAGCGGCGAGGTCGGCTGCGGCGGGTTGAAGGCCCGAACCTCCACCCCCGCCTCGCGCAGCCGGGCCCAGAAATCCGACGGCACGATCCTGAAGCTGCCCCACCAGTCGTAGAGGAGGCGGACCCGGACGCCCGCACGCGCGCGTTCGGCCAGCGCGCGGGCGAAGTCGCGGCCGACCTCGTCGTCGGCGACGATGTAGTTCTCGAAATGCACCGTGCGTTCCGCGCGCGCGATGGCGTCGAGCCAGGCGGGGTAGTTCTCGCCGGCGTCCTTCAGCAGCCGGATGCCGTTGCCGTCCACCGGCCAGCTTCCGGTGATCCGCGCGAAGGCGAGGTCGAACAGCTCGTCCCGCGCATCCGCCGGCAGGACCTCCACGTCATGCGCGGTCACGTCGTCATCCCCCGCCCCTGCTCCCCCTCACTCGTCTTCGCCGTCCGGGTCGCCATCCGGGCCGCCATCCGGATCGCCGTCCTGCTGCCCGGACCGACGGACGGACGTCGCCCTCAGATATTGGGCGGCGAGGCGCATCAGGAACTCCGCCACCGCGAGGTCGCGGCCGTCGTGGTCGGCCGCGGCATGGCCGTAGGCGCGTTCCTCATGCATCAACGCGGCTGCGATCGCCTCGGCACCAAGACGCTCGGCGAGCTGCGGTCCGCCGGTGCCGACGAGCTGGCGTTCGAGCCGGCCCAGCGCTTCCTCGACCTCCGCCATGTCGGGCCGGTCCTCGTCGAGGTAGTCGGTCTCGCTCGCGACCGGGGCGCCGCCGGCATGGGTGCGGGCGAGCAGCGCCGTCTCCAGGCCCAGGCGGAAGACGGTGCGGCGCGGGCGGGCGCGGCGGCGCAACCGGAGCGCCAGCATCGAGAAGAGCTGGGCGACCGTCTCGACGTCCTCGGCCGGCACCTCGTCGACGATGTCCAGGATCTCGGCGCTGATCGCATTGCGGGGCGTGCGGCCGGCGCGCACGACCGAGGTCGCGAAGACCGCGATCAGCGTGCGCAGAGCGTCGGCCTGCTCGTCCGGGGTGATCCGGCCGATCTCTTCTGGCTCGAACATGCATGAGCTCCCGAGGCGGAATTGCCTCCCAGTCATCTGGGGTGCCGGAGCGCTCCTTTGAACGGGCCTTGGAGCGGTCCACCGGACGGGAATACCACGGCGCATGGCCGGCATGTCTTCGCCCCGTGCACGAACCCGTCGCGCCGAAAAAATCCCGAGAAGACGAACCATGCCCGCGCCGACGCCGCGATTTGGACAAAATCCCCGCATAGAAAAGGAGAGCTTCGACGCACCGGGATTTTTGCTGAAAAGCGCACGTCAATTGGTGTGCCGGCCTTGAATTGAGGCCGTCGTCCACCATATCTAGCGTCGTTCCCGGAAAAATGCACGACTGCGACGACCGGCTGCCCCAGCGGGGGCCGGCATCGATCCTGGCGCCGACCTCATCGGGCCGGGACCAGTCGCGAGGGCCGGGACATCGGGGGTGGAAGAGGAAACGCGACGTGGCAACGAATTTCAACATGGACCAGGACCTGGGCCGCTACATCGAGGACGCCAACCGGTACGACTACCTGACGGCGGAAGAGGAGCTGGCTTTCGCCCGGGACTGGCATGAGCGGGGCGACCGCAAGGCGCTCGACCGGCTGGTCGGCGCGCATCTCCGGCTCGTGCTCAAGACGGCCCGCAGCTTCCGCGGCTACGGCCTCCCGGTCGCCGACCTGGTGGCGGAGGGCAATGTCGGGCTGATGCAGGCGGCCGAGAAGTTCGATCCCGGCAAGGGGTTCCGCTTCGCCACCTACGCGCAGTGGTGGATACGGGCGGCGATCCAGGAATACGTGCTGCACAACTGGTCGCTGGTGAAGATCGGCACGACCGCCGGGCAGAAGAAGCTGTTCTTCAACCTGCGCCGACTGCGCGCCCAGCTCGACGAGGTCGAGGCGGGCGACCTGTCGGACGAGGCCGCCGAATCGATCGCCCGGACGCTGGACGTGCGCAAGTCCGAGGTGGTGGAGATGAGCCGCCGGCTCGGCGCCGACCGCTCGCTGAACGCGCGCATCGGCGAGGAGGAGGACAGCGAGTGGCTCGACCTGCTGGCCGACGACCGGGCCAACCAGGAAGTGCAGTTCGCCGACCGCCAGGAGCGCGTCGTCAACGAGGGCTGGCTGCGCGAGAGCCTGGACGTGCTGAACGACCGCGAGCGCCGCATCCTGGAGGCGCGCCGCCTGACGGACGACCCGCGCACGCTCGAGGAGCTGAGCCAGGAATACGACATCTCGCGCGAGCGGGTGCGCCAGATCGAGGCCAAGGCCTTCGAGAAGATCCGCAAGGCCGTCCTCGGCAAGGCGCGCGACGCCCAGGCGCGGGCGCAGGCGCGGATCGAGGCCGCGAACCAGAACCGCATCGCCGCCTGAAGCGGCGGTTAGGCGAGCCGGACCGCCGCCTAAGGGGCGGCCGGGAAATGAGGCCACGCTCCCGCCGGGACGTGGCCTTCTTCTTTTGGGCCGCCGGGAACGGCCCACGGACGGGACGCGAACCCTATCCGGTTGAATATTTCCTCTCCCGTGCAACGGGAGAGGAGGGGGCCCGCCGCGCAGCGGTGGGAAGGTGAGGGCCTGCGAGGTGCTGCCCTCACCTTCCCAACCTCCGGTTGGGCCCCTCCCTCTCCCGTTGCACGGGAGAGGGGATGTTCGCGTGGTCTCAGGCCGCCATCGGGAGCGCGAGGTCGCGGGTCAGCTTCTCGCGGTCGACCGGCTTCAGGAGCGAGAGCACCAGGTTCAGGACGCCCTGGAAGGCCGGCGGCGGGGCGGAATGGCGGATCTCCGAGAGGAAGGCCGCGCGCTCCGCCGGGGTCGCGGCCGGCGCGATCAGGCGGATGGTCTGCGCCATGTCCTCGGGCGGGATCGTCGCGAGGAGCGCGTCGTGGATCGCCACCAGCTCCGCGTCGCTGTAGTTGCGCCACAGCACCGCGTTGTTGTGGCTCTCCTCCACGGCCATGTGGACGAAGTTCTCGCCGACGAAGACGGCGAGGCGGCAGTAGAGCGCGTGGGCCGCCTCGGCGCGGGCGGCGCCCAGGGTCGCCTCGACCGCGACGACGTCGGCTTCCAGGACGTCGAACATGTGCGCGTGCTCGGCATGGTCGCCGGCGGCCTGGCGGGTCGAGCCGGGCTCGCGCGCCTCCATGGCGGTGTGGAGATAGGCGTCCTCGTGGGCGAGATGGCCGCGGCAGAAGGCGACGAGGCCGCGGACCCGGGCAAGCACCGCAGCGCGGTCGGCATCGTCCTCGACGTCCATGGCGCCGGCGGCGAGCATGGTCTCGGCCATCAGGGAGCGCAGGCCCTTGTGGATCAGTCGGTACATGTCGAAGCGCGGGGCGGCGATGTCGGCGGTCATTGGGATCTGCTCCTTTCCGTGTCGTTGTTCGGTGGAGCGGACCATACGGGAGACCCCCGCCGAACCGCTTGCTAAGTGTTGGCTCACGCGATGCTAAAAGTTTCTTCATATTTTATCGCGGCGAGATCGCCGCTGCCCTCATACGCCGGGCGGCCCGCTCCGCGGGCCTTGGCTTCGCGCCTTGCGGCGCGGGGCCGCCGTCGCGGCCCTGGGTCAGGTAGCCCTCGTACGCCGCGTCAGCGGCCGGCGGTGCAGGCCATTTCCTCCAGGGCCAGCGGGCGGGCCACGGCCAGGCGGAAGCGGCCGCGGCCGGTCTTCTCGATGCGCAGGAAATCGCACCGCTCGGCCAGGCGCCGCTGCAGCAGGATCAGCCGCGCCTCCAGGTTCTCCGCCGCGTCGGGCAGGCGGATGTCGGGTGCGAGGCGCAGCTCCCGGTTCGTGAACTCGGTCCGGCCCTGGCGGACGTGGTCGCGCGCGAGCTTCCAGAAGATCGCACCGGCCACGCCCTTGATCAGATAGTCGTGGTCGATGAAGACGCTGTCGTCGGCGGGGTAGTGGCGCACGACCGAGCACGCCCCGCCCGGCGCCGGGAGCGGCGGCGCCTCTTCCGCCGCCGCCGGAGCGGCCGGGGCCGCCGGCTGCTGGAGCGCCTGCATCATCGCGCCGAGATGCGCCGCGACCGATGCCAGCGCGTCCTCGTCGTCGTAGCGGAAGCGCAGCTCCTGCGGGCTCTCGACGAACAGGACGCCGGCCAGGCGGCGCCCGGTCAGGATCGGCACGGCGAGCTGGCTGTGCGGCTCGGCAAGGCCGGGGAACGGGATCTCCGTCGCCTCGGCGCCGGCCATCCCCGACATCCGGGCGCTGTCGCGCACGGCGCGGCCATAGGCGTATTCCGTCGTCATGTGGGTGATGCGGATCGGCGTGCGCTCGCGCGCGGCGACGCCGATCACCCCCTCGCCGAGCGCCACCTCGGAGCCGACGCCGGACGCGCTGTAGCCGAGGCTCGCGACCGTGTAGAGGCGGCCGGCCGCCTCGTCCAGCATCAGCACCATGGCGTGGTCGATGCCGAACGAGCCCTGCAGGTCCGCCAGCATCTGGTCGAGCAGCGTCGCCAGGTCGGCACACGCGAGCATCCTCTCGCAGGTCGTCCGCACCGCCGACAGGAGCGAGCGGCCGCGGACCGGCGCCGGCAGCGTCGCGCCGGGCACCGCCTCGATCTCCAGCACCCGGTACAGGTCGGCGCCGAGCAGGCGGAACACGCCCTGCATCCCCGTATGGGACGCGATCCCCGCCAGCTTGGCCTTCATGCTCTCGAACAGCGGGCCGCCGGTCTCGGTATGGAGGTAGCGCATGCACAGCCGGTATTGGCGGACCGTCGCCGGGTCGATCAGCAGCAGCGCCGCATGCGGGTTCGCCAGGATGTTGGCGCGGGTCTTGTTGAAGAACTGGTAGGA
>NZ_DASYHS010000022.1:0-34646 GCF_035998295.1 Arenibaculum sp.
CATGCTGGCGCGCGTCGGCGAGCGCATCGCCGCCGAGCCGGTGCCGCTGCCCGCGCGCATCGACGACCCGGAGCGGTGGGACTACCGCCGCGTCACCGTCGCCGGCCGGTTCCGCCACGACCTGGAGATGCCGATCGCGGCCCGCACCTACGAGGGGCGGATCGGCTACCACCTCGTGACCCCGCTGGAGCGCGCCGAGGGGCCGCCGGTGCTGGTCGACCGCGGGTGGATCCCGGCCGACCGGCTCGACCCCGCGAGCCGCCCGGAGAGCGTGGCGCAGGAGACCGCGACGCTGTCGGGCATCGCCCGGATACCGTCACCGCCGGGCTGGTTCCAGCCCGACAACCGGCCTCGGGACAATGCCTGGTACTGGATCGACCGCGAGGCGATGGCGGCGCGCGCGGGCCTCGGGCCCGTGGCCCCCGTGGTGGTGGAGGCGGGGGCGGGAGCAGGGCAGGAGGGGCTGCCGGTGGGCGGGCGGACGCGGCTCAGCGTGCCGAACAACCATTTGCAATACGCCCTCACCTGGTACAGCCTCGCCGTCGTGCTGATCGCGATCTACGTCAGCTTCCATTGGCGCCGGCCATCCGGGCCGGGCCGTCCGTCGGGACCGTCATGACCGCCTACGAGACCCTCGAGCGGCGTTTCCGCCGCATCTCGGCCCTGCGCGACGCGCTGGGAATCCTGACCTGGGACACGGAGACCGTGATGCCGGCCGGCGCGGCCGAGAGCCGGTCGGAGCAGCTTGCCGCCGTGCGGCTCGCCGCCCACGAGCTGCTGACCGATCCCCGCGTCGGCGGCTGGCTGGACGAGGCGGAGGCCGGCGCCGGGGCGCTCGATGCGTGGCAGGCGGCCAACCTGCGCGAGATGCGGCGCCACCACGTCCATGCGACGGCGGTGCCGGGCGACCTGGTCGAGGCGAACTCCAGGGCCGTGTCGCGCTGCGAGATGGTCTGGCGCGACGCGCGGGCCGGGTCGGACTTCGCGATGCTGCTGCCGAGCCTGTCGGAAGTGCTCGCCCGCCAGCGCGAGATCGCCGCGGCGAAGGCCGAGGCGCTGGGCTGCGCGCCCTACGACGCGCTGCTCGACGAGTACGAGCCGGGCGCCCGGTCGCAGCGCGTCGACGCCCTGTTCGCGGAGCTGGAGGCGTTCCTCCCGGCCTTCCTGCCCCAGGTCCTGGACGCGCAGGCGGCCAGGGCCCCGGCGCTGGAGGCGGAGGGGCCGTTCCCGGTCGAGGCGCAGCGCGCGCTGGCCGTGCGCCTGATGGGCACGGTCGGCTTCGACTTCGAGCGCGGGCGCCTCGACGTCAGCCTGCATCCGTTCTGCGGCGGCGCCACCGGCGACGTGCGCATCACGACCCGCTACGACGAGCGCGACTACACCGCGGCGCTGATGGGCGTCCTGCACGAGACCGGGCATGCGCTGTATGAGCATGGCCGCCCCGCCGCGTGGGCCGGGCAGCCGGTCGGCGACGCGCGCGGCATGGGCCTGCACGAGAGCCAGTCGCTGCTGCTGGAGATGCAGGCCTGCCGCTCGCGCGCGTTCCTGGACCACGCGGCGCCGCTGATGCGCGAGGCGTTCAACGCCGAGGGGCTGGCCTGGGAGCCGGCCAACCTGTACCGCCTCTACACCCGCGTCCGGCCGGGCTTCATCCGCGTCGATGCCGACGAGGTGACGTATCCCGCCCATATCGTGCTGCGCTACCGGCTGGAGAAGGCGCTGATCGCCGGCGCGATGGAGGCGGGCGACCTGCCGGAAGCCTGGAACCTGGGCATGAAGCAGCTTCTCGGGCTCGACGTCCCGGAGGACCGGGTGGGCTGCCTGCAGGACATCCACTGGCCGGGCGGCGCCTGGGGCTATTTCCCCACCTACACGCTGGGCGCGATGGCGGCGGCGCAGCTTTTCGAGGCGGCGTGCACCGCGGAACCCGACCTGCTGCCGGGGATCGCGCGCGGCGATTTCGGCCCGCTGGTCTCGTGGCTGCGCACGAACGTCCACGCGCAGGGCAGCTTCCATCCCTCCACGGACGCGCTGCTGACGCAGGTGACCGGCCGGCCGCTGGACGCCGAGGTCTACCGGCGGCACCTGCGCCGGCGGTACCTGGAAGAGGCGTGACCGCCGAGCCCGGCCCAGCCCCGCTCAGCCCCGCCCGGCGTTCAGCTTTTCGGTGATGCGCTCGAACGCGGCGAGCGTCTCCTCGCTGACATGGTGCTCGATCCCTTCGGAATCGATCTCCGCGACCGCTTCCGCCACGCCGATGGCACGCAGGAACGCCAGCACGATCTGGTGGCGCCGCCGCGCCATGGACGCCATCTCGCGGCCCTGGTCGGTCAGGAAGATCGAGCGGTAAGGGCGCGTCTGCACGAAACCCTCGCGCTGCAGGCGCTGCACCACCTTGGCTGCCGTCGCATGGGTCACGCCCATGTGCTCGGCCAGGTCCACGAGGCGCGCCTCTCCCGTTTCGGCGATCAGATCCTCGATCAGCTCGACGTAGTCCTCGGCCATTTCGGTCTGGTGCGCGTCCCGGATCCGCTGGAAAACGGCCGCGCGTCGGGCTGCACTGGTTGGCGCCGTCACTCCGGTTTCCATCTCCACCCCTTTCGGACACTCTGGCGGAACCGACCCGCATTGACAACTGTTTGTTCCAGCATAAAGTTGTAGCCAGGGCGTGATTATGATGGGGTGGGACGGCATGCGTGCGGCGAAGATCGCGGCCCGGGCCGCCATGAAGGTTACCGCCGTTGCGGCGGTCCTGCTGTGGCCCCCGGCGGCGGAGGCGGACGAGGCGCCGCGCGTGGTCGCGACGACCGGGATGATCGCGGACGTGGCCCGGACGGTGGGGGGCGACTGCGTCCGGGTCGACCAGCTCATGGGGCCCGGCATCGACCCGCATCTCTACAAGGCGAGCGCCGGCGACGTGCACGCGCTCCAGCGGGCCGACGCGATCCTCTATTCGGGCTACGCGCTCGAAGGCCAGCTCGCCGAGGTCCTGGCCCGGCTCGCCGAGCGCAAGCCGACGGTGGCGGTGGCGCCGTCGGCGATCGGCGAGGACGAGGTGATCTCGGCCGGAAACGGCTACGGCATCGACCCGCATCTCTGGATGGACGCGAGCCTGTGGCGGCGGACGGCCCCGGTGATCGCGATGGTGCTCGCCGAGCTGGCGCCGGACTGCGCCGACGCGATGCGGGCGCGGGCGAAGGCCTATGGGGAGCAACTCGACGCCCTGCACGGCTGGATCGCGCGCAGCGTCGCGACCATCCCCGAGCGCCAGCGCATCCTGGTCACCGCCCATGACGCGTTCGGCTATTACGGCCGCGCCTACGGCATCGAGGTCGTCGGCATCCAGGGCATCAGCACCGAATCCGAGGCGGGCGTCGCCGACATCCGGGCGATGGTCGACCTCGTGGTCGAGCGCGGGGTCCCGGCCGTCTTCGTCGAGAGCACGATCAACCCCCGGACCATCCGCGCGGTGGTCGAGGCGGTCGCCGGGCGCGGCCGGGAGGTGGCGATCGGCGGCGAGCTTCATTCCGACGCGCTCGGCGAGAGCGGGACCGCCGGCGGCACCTATATCGGCATGCTGTTCGAGAACACGGTCGCGATCGTCGGGGCGCTCGGCGGCCGGCCGGCGCCGCTGCCGGACGCGCTGCACCCCTGGGCCGGGGCCTGGAACGTCCAGATGGCGGCGGACTGACGCCATGACGGCACCACATCCCGGCGCACCGGAAACCGCGGTGCATGTCGAGGACCTGACGGTCGGCTATCTCGGCAGGCCCGTGCTCTGGGACATCGATCTCGACGTCCCGTCCGGCGTCATGGCCGCCGTCGTCGGTCCGAACGGCGCCGGCAAGAGCACGCTGATCAAGACCATCCTCGGCCTGGTGAAGCCGACCGCCGGGCACGTCGCGATCCACGGCGCGCCCTATCGCCGGCAGCGCCGGCGCGTCGCCTACGTGCCGCAGCGCTCCTCGGTGGACTGGGACTTCCCGACCACCGCGCTCGACGTCGTGACGATGGGCCGGTACGGCCATCTCGGCTGGCTGAGGCGGCCGGGCCGCGACGAGCGCGAGCGGGCGGCGCGCGCGCTGGAGGAGGTGGGCATGGCCGGCCTCGCCGACCGCCAGATCAGCCAGCTCTCCGGCGGCCAGCAGCAGCGCGTGTTCCTGGCCCGGGCCCTGGTGCAGGAGGCGGAGGTCTATTTGCTGGACGAGCCGATGGCCGGGGTCGACGCGACCACCGAGCGGGCGATCGTCGCCCTGCTGCACCGGCTGCGCGACGCCGGCCGGACCGTCGTCGCGGTCCACCACGACCTGCACACCGTGCAGGAGTATTTCGACTGGATGGCGATCTTGAACGTGCGCGTGGTGGCGCAGGGCCCGGTCGCGCAGGTCTACACGCGGGAGAACCTGAGGAAGGCCTACGGCGGGCAGGTGTCGCTGCTTCCCCACGGGACCGGGGAGCGATGAGCGGCCTGCTCGCCTTCCTCGCCGACCACACGATCCGGAACGTCGTCGCCGGCGCCACCCTGCTGGGGGTGGTCAGCGGCGTGCTCGGCAGCTTCGCGGTGCTGCGCCGCCAGAGCCTGCTGGGCGACACGCTGTCCCATGCCGCCCTGCCGGGGATCTGCCTCGGCTTCCTGATAGCGGGCACGCGCGACCTGCCCAGCATCCTCGCGGGCGCGCTGGCGACGTCGGTGCTGGCGGCACTTGCCATGCTGGCCCTGACGCGCTGGAGCCGCCTCAAGACCGATGCCGGCCTCGGCATCTCGCTCAGCGTCTTCTTCGCGCTCGGCGTCGTGCTGCTGACCTACATCCAGGGCACGGGGGCGGCGGGGCAGGGCGGGCTCGATTCCTTCCTGTTCGGCCAGGCGGCGGCGATGCTGCGCTCGGACCTGTGGATCATGGCGGGGCTGACCGGCTTCTCGGTGCTGCTGGTCGCGGCGCTGTGGAAGGAGTTCAAGCTGGTCGCCTTCGACCCGGTCTTCGCGGCGACGCTCGGGCTGCCGGTGGCGGTGCTGGAGGCGACGCTGACGGCGGCGATCGCGCTGGCGGTGGTGGTCGGGCTGCAGATGGTCGGCGTGGTCCTGATGGCGGCCATGGTGATCGCCCCGGCGGTCGCCGCGCGCCAGTGGACGAAGCGGCTCGGCCCGATGGTGATGCTGGCGGCAGCCTTCGGGATGGCGTCCGGCGTCGCCGGCGCGCTCGCGAGCGCCGGCGCGCGCGGCCTCGCGACCGGCCCGCTGATCGTGCTCGCGGCCTCCGCGATCGTCCTGGTCTCGATCCTGCTGGCACCCGGGCGCGGAGTGCTGTGGGGGGCGCTGCGCCGGCGCCGCGACCGGCGCGCCCTCGGCGAGAGCCAGGTGCTGGCCACGCTGCATGCGCTGACGACGCATCACGGCGACCCCGACTACCTCTCGGAGCAGGGCATGATCGACACCTATCACGGCCTGGCGACGCGCGGCACGCTGGCCCGGCTGCGCGCGGGCGGGTGGGTCAGGGCGGTCCGGCACCTGCCGCACGAGGGGCGGCACTGGGAGCTGACGCCGGCGGGGCGCGAGCGCGCGCGGCGCATTCTGGCCGACCCGCGCGCCGAGGCGGGTACCGAGCCGGGCATCGACCGGGACGGCGGCGGGGCGTGATGCTTCAGGAACTCCTCCTCGACATCCCGCTGACGATCATGGCGACCGGCGCGCTGGTCGGCACGGCGGCGACGCTGGTCGGCGTCTTCCTGGTGCTGCGCGGCAACAGCATGCTGTCCGACGCGATCAGCCACTCGATCGTGTTCGGCATCGTCCTGGTCTGGCTGCTGACCCGCCAGCAGAGCGGGCCGGTGCAGATCCTCGGCGCGGCGCTGGCGGGCGTGCTGACGGTGTTCCTGACCGAGCTGCTGGCGCGCACGCGCCGGGTCAAGGACGACGCCGCGATCGGCCTCGTGTTCCCGGCGCTGTTCTCGACCGGCGTCCTCCTGCTCAACGTCTACGCCCGCGACATCCATCTCGACGTGCATGCGGTGCTGCTGGGCGAGATCGGCTTCGTCTGGCTGGACACGGTGACCGTCGCCAGCCTCGACGTCCCGCGCGCCCTGGTCTGGATGGCGGCGGCGGCGGCCGCGAACGGCGCCTTCGTCGTGCTGTTCTTCAAGGAGCTGAAGCTCTCCACCTTCGATCGAGACCTGGCGGCGGCGCTGGGCTTCGCGCCGGCGGCGCTGTCCTACGCCCTGCTGACGCTGACCAGCACCACGGCGGTCGCGGCCTTCGATGCCGTGGGCGCGGTGCTGTTCATCGCCTTCGTGATCGTCCCGCCCTCCGCCGCCTATCTGCTGACCGACCGGCTGACGCACATGCTGGCGATCGGCATCGCGATCTCCGTCGCCTCCAGCGTGCTCGGCTACCACGCCGCCGTCCTGCTGGACGTGTCGATCGGCGGCATGATGGCGGTCGTGACCGGCCTCTTCCTCCTGGCCGCCTTCCTGTTCGGGCCGCGCTACGGGGTGGTCGCCCGGTCCTGGAAGCTGCTCGGCCAGCGCCGCGTCAATGAGAGCCGGCTGCTGGCGCTGTACCTCCACGACCGCGGCGGCGGGCCGCAGGGCGCCGTCGCCGCCGCGCTGCGGGACCGGCTGCGCTGGGACGCCGGCAAGACGGCGGCCGTGATCCGGCGCAGCCGGCGCCTCGGCCTCGTCGCGCCCGAGGGGGAGGTGCTGCGCCTGACCGAGCAGGGCCGCCGCGCCGCGCTCGAGCTGCTGGAGCCGTGGAACGCCGGGTGATCCCGGCGCCGGGGCCATGGGCCGCTCAGCGGCCCGGCAGGGTCAGGGACACCTTCGCCCGGTGCGCCTCCAGCATGAAGGCCCTGGTCATCTGGACGAGATCGGTGCGCCAGTAGAGCTGGTGCAGCGGGTTGGACAGGAAGTCCGGCTCCAGCGAGGCGTAGGCGTAGCACTCCACGGAGCGCAGGTCGCGCCGGCCGGGCTCGACGGCGTCGCGCCAGCCGATCAGCCAGCCGGCATGGGTCGCGCCGATCTGCCAGCGCTCGAAATGCGGGGCGACGGTGCGGGCATCGACCGGTTCCTCCACCGGCACCGTGTAGACGACGACGAAGCGGCGCACGTTGAGCTGCAGGCGCATCGTCAGCGCGTCGCCGAAGGCGCGGATGCGGTACACCGCGTCCGACGTGCCGTCGACATGGGCGATCTCGATCCCGGCGCGCACGACGTCGGCGAGGTCGGGCGGGTAGGCGGGGTTCGACGGCTCGGGCATGTCGTACTCGACCGCGCGCAACGCCTCCGGCATCTGGCGCGTCAGGAAATTCTCGGTCTCGCGCCTGGCCTCGTCGAGCGTCATGGTCCCCTCCTCGGTTCTGGGTTCGCTTCCCCGCGATGAACGGCGGCGCGGCCCGGGCGTTCATCGCGCATTAGGCGGGGGGCACCCCGGAGCAACGCTTGCGGACCCGGCGGCGCGGTCGTTAGTGTAGGCGCCTCGCAGTTGGAGATGGTTCGGCCTTGCGCTACGTCAGCACCCGGGGACAGGCCCCCGTACTTGGTTTCGACGACGTCCTCCTGGCCGGGCTCGCCGGCGACGGCGGCCTCTACGTCCCGGAGTCCTGGCCCGTCTTCTCCGCCGCGCAATGGCGCGAGATGCGGGGGCTGGACTATCGCGGGCTCGCGGTCCGGGTGATGGAACCCTTCGTCGAGGGCGCGCTGCGCCGCGACGAGCTGGCGGCCCTGGTGGATGGCGCATACGCGACCTTCGCGCATCCGGCCGTGACGCCGCTGGTCCAGGTCGACCACCGCCTGTGGGCGATGGAGCTGTTCCACGGCCCGACGCTCGCGTTCAAGGACGTGGCGCTCCAGCTCCTCGGCCGGCTGTTCGACCACGTGCTGCGCCGCAGGGGCGAGCGCATCACGGTGGTCGGGGCGACCTCGGGCGATACCGGGTCGGCCGCGATCGAGGCGTGCCGGGACCGGGACGCGATCGACGTCTTCATCCTGCATCCCCGCGGCCGGACCTCGGAGGTGCAGCGCCGGCAGATGACGACGGTGCTCTCGCCCAACGTCCACAACATCGCGGTCGAGGGCACGTTCGACGACTGCCAGGACATGGTCAAGGCGATGTTCAACGACGCGGAGTTCCGCGGCGCGCACGCGCTCTCGGCCGTCAACTCCATCAACTGGGCCCGCATCATGGCCCAGATCGTCTACTACGCGGCGGGCGCCCTGGCGCTCGGCGCGCCGGACCGGCCGGTCGCCTTCGCGGTGCCGACCGGGAATTTCGGCAACGTCTTCGCGGCCTATGTCGCGCGCCAGATGGGCCTGCCCATTGAAAGACTGATCGTCGGTACCAATACGAACGACATCCTGGCCCGGTTCTTCGCCAGCGGCACGATGTCGACGGCGCCGGTGACCCCAACGATCAGCCCCAGCATGGACATCCAGATCTCAAGCAATTTCGAGCGCCTCCTGTTCGAGCTGCAGGACCGGGACGGCGCCGCGGTCGCGGCCTCCCTGGCCGAGTTCCGGCGCACCGGCCGCTTCGCCGTGACGCCCGCCCAGCTGGAGCGCGCGCTGGCCCTGTTCAGGGGCCACCGCAGCGGCGAGGAGGAGACGGCCGCGACCATCGCCGCCATGTACCGCGACGCCGGCTACCTGACCGATCCGCACACCGCGGTCGGCCTGCACGCCGCCCGGGCCGACGACCTCGACCCGGCCGTGCCGGTCGTGGCGCTGGCCTGCGCGCATCCCGCCAAGTTCCCGGACGCGGTCGAGCGCGCGAGCGGCGTCCGCCCGGCGCTGCCGCCGCACCTGGCCGACCTCTACGAGCGCGAGGAGCGCCTCGCCGTGCTGCCCAACGACCTCGCCGCCGTCCAGGACTTCGTCCGCACCCATACCCGCGTCCAGGCCCGCGTGCAGGCGGGAGGCCGGGCATGACCGTCCGCTCCACCACGCTCGCCAACGGCCTGCGCGTCGTCACCGACGCGATGCCCGGCGTCGAGACCGTGTCGCTCGGCGTCTGGGTCGGCGTCGGGACGCGCAACGAGCGGCCCGAGGTGAACGGCGTCGCCCATCTCGTCGAGCACATGGTGTTCAAGGGCACGCGCCGGCGCACCGCCTTCGAGATCTCCGAGCACATCGAGGCGGTCGGCGGGCACCTCAACGCCTACACGACGCGCGAGCACACCGCGTATTACTGCAAGGTCCTGAAGGAGGACGCGGCCCTCGGCCTCGACATCATCGCCGACATGCTCCAGCACAGCCTGCTCGACGAGGGCGAGCTGGCGCGCGAGCGCGCGGTGGTCCTGCAGGAGATCGGCCAGGCCGAGGACACGCCCGACGACATCGTCTTCGACCGCTTCCAGGAGGCGGCGTTCCCGGACCAGGGGGTCGGGCGCCCGGTGCTGGGCCGGCCCGAGATCGTCGGCGCGCTGCCGCGCACGGCGCTGGTCGACTACATCGGCGGCTATTATTCCGGCGAGCGGATGGTGCTCGCCGCCGCCGGGGCCATCGACCACGACCGGTTCGTCGCGATGGCGGAGGCGGCGTTCCGCGACCTGCCGGCCCACCGGCCGGGGACGGTCGACCGCACGCGCTACGTCGGCGGCGACTTCCGCGAGGAGCGCGACCTGGAGCAGCTCCACTTCGTCCTGGGCTTCGACGGCGTCGGCATCCACGACGAGGACTATTACGCCCATTCGGTGATGTCGACGCTGCTCGGCGGCGGGATGTCGTCGCGCCTGTTCCAGGAGGTGCGCGAGCGCCGCGGCCTGGCCTACAGCGTCCACACCTTCTCCGGCGCCTACGACGACGGCGGGCTGTTCGGCATCTATGCCGGCACCGGCCCCGAGCAGGCGGCCGAGCTGATCCCGGTCGTGTGCGCCGAGGTCCGGCGCGTCGCCGAGGATGCGACCGAGGAGGAGGTGCGGCGCGCGCGCAGCCAGCTCAAGGCCGGCATCCTGATGTCGCTGGAGAGCACCATGTCGCGCTGCGAGCAGCTCGGCCAGCAGTTCCTGACCTTCGGCCGCCATCTGCCGACCGAGGAGATCGTCCGCCGGATCGAGGAGGTCGACCTGGAGGCCGTGCGCAAGACGGCGCGGCGGCTGCGCAGGAGCAGGCCGACCGTCGCCGCGCTCGGCCCGCTGCAGGACGTGGAGGACTATGCACGCATCGCCGCACGGCTCGACTGAGCGCCGCCCGGGCCGGGCCTTCCGGTGCCGGCTCGGGAGGGTTCCTCCTTGATAGGGCTGCTGCGGGGCGGCCTGCTCGGCCCCCCGGCGATCCGGCTGGACGGCGCGCGGGTCTATCTCCGGCCGCCCCAGGGGCGGGACTGGCAGGAATGGGCCGAGCTGCGGCGGGATTCGCGCGCGTTCCTGACGCCGTGGGAGCCGACCTGGCCGGCGGACGCGCTCGCCCGCTCGGCCTTCCTGCGCCGCCTGCGCCGGCAGACGCTGGAATGGCGCGACGACGAGGCCTACGGGTTCCTGGTCTTCGACCGCGCGAGCGACGCCCTGGTCGGCGGCATCGGCCTCAGCAACGTCCGCCGCGGCGTGGCGCAGACCGGAACCGTCGGCTACTGGGTCGGCGAGGCGCAAGCCCGGCGGGGCTTCACCAGCGAGGCGACCCGGCTGGTCGTCGACTTCGCGTTCCACCAGCTCGGCCTGCACCGGGTCGAGGCCGCGTGCCTGCCGACCAACGCCGCGAGCCGCGGCCTGCTGGAGAAGGTGGGGTTCCGCTACGAGGGCTACGCCCGCGGCTACCTGCGCATCGACGGCGCATGGCGGGACCACGTGCTGTACGCGGTCCTGCGCGAGGACTGGGCGGGCTGAGTGGGCGGCCGGTCAGGCGTTCGGGCGGCCGGCCGGTCAGGCGTGGCCGGCCTCGGCGCTCAGCATGAACGGGCTGACGCCGATCTTGGCGATGGCCCGGTCCCATTTGGTCTCGATGTCGCCATCGAACAGCAGGCTCTGGTCGGCGGTGACGTGGAGCCAGCCATTGGCCTGGATCTCGGCGTCGAGCTGCCCCGGCCCCCAGCCGGCGTAGCCGAGCGCCAGCAGGCTGCGGCGCGGGCCGGCGTCCTCGGCGATCGCGCGCAGGATGTCCACCGTCGCCGTCACCGCCACCTCCTCGTCGACCAAGAGGGTGCCGTCGCGCACGAAATCGGCGGAATGCAGGACGAAGCCGCGCGCCGGCTCCACCGGGCCGCCGAAATACACCGGCCGGTCGCGGGCCGAGACGCCGGCCTCGATCCCGAGCTGCTCCAGCAGGTCGGGAAAGTTGATCGCGTCGAAAAGCCTGTTCACCACCAGCCCCATGGCGCCCTCCTCGGTGTGGGCGCAGACATAGATCACCGCGCGCGAGAAGCGCGGGTCCGGCATGTTCGGCATGGCGATCAGCAGTTGCCCCGTCAGATAGTCTGGGCCATCGGTTGCGTCGGTCATGCGCGGCTTTCCTTCCGGTCGGTCCCCGGCGCGGGGGCCGGGACATCAGTCTATCACGACAACAGTTTCGGGCGGCACTGTGCCCCGCGACGGCATGCCACCTATATGGGGGCCACAGGACGTGCGATCCTGATATGGAAAGTGACAGTCCCGGCGGCGAGTGGGGTCCCGTGATCAGGCAACTGGCGGCATCGGCGCTTCTTCTTCTGACGGCCGCCGCCTCCCAGGCGCTGGCGGCGGCGGGGCCGTGGCAGCAGGCGGACATGGTGGAGGCGCGCCTCGTCTCGGCGGTGGAGGCGACGGGCGGGCTCGATCGCGTCCCGCTCGGCCTCCAGGTCCGCCTCGCGCCGGGCTGGAAGACCTATTGGCGCTCTCCCGGCGACGCCGGGCTGCCGCCGGTCCTGGACTGGTCGGGTTCCGCCAACCTGGAGGAGGCGGCGCTGGCCTGGCCGGCGCCCCACCGGTTCACCCTGTTCGGGCTGGAGACCTTCGGCTACGACGCGGAGGTGGTCTTCCCGATCGAGGCGGCGCCGGCGCGGCCGGGCGAGCCCCTCGACCTGAAGGCCGCGGTCGACCTGCTGGTGTGCAGCGACGTCTGCGTGCCGCAGCGCTTCGACCTCGACCTGGCGCTGCCCGCCGGCCCGGCGGCGCCCGGCGACGAGGCGCAGCTGATCGACCGCTACCGGGCGCTGGTCCCGGGGGACGGCACGGCCAGCGGCCTTTCGGTCGAGCAGGTCTCCGTCACGGAGGGCGGGCTGCGGGTCGTGGCCCGGGGCCGCGAGCCCCTGGTCGAGCCGGACGTGTTCGTCGAGACCGGGGCCGGGCATGCCTTCGCGGCGCCCGAGCTGTCGTTCTCCGACGGCGGGCACCGCGCCGTGATCGACCTGCCGCTGGCGCCGGCCTCCGCCGCGGCGGCGCCGGTCGAGCCGGGCCGGCCGCTGGTCCTGACGCTGGTCGACGGCGCGCGCTCGGCCGAGCTGCGCGTGGCCCCGTCGGCGGCTGCCGCCGGGCCGATGGCGGGTGAAGCCGGGGCGCTGCCGGCGATCCTGGCGCTGGCGCTGCTCGGCGGGCTGATCTTGAACCTGATGCCCTGCGTGCTGCCGGTCCTGTCGCTGAAGCTGTTCTCGGTGATCGGCCACGGCGCCGCCGCCCCGGGGGCGATACGGGCGGGCTTCCTCGCCTCGGCCGCCGGCATCCTGTTCTCCTTCCTGCTGCTCGCCGCGGTGCTGGTCGGCCTGCGCGAGGCGGGGGCCGCGGTCGGCTGGGGCATCCAGTTCCAGCAGCCGCTGTTCCTCGCCTTCATGGCCGTCGTCGTGACGCTGTTCGCGGGCAATCTCTGGGGCCTGTTCGAGGTCCCGCTGCCCTGGCGGCTCGCCCGGCTGGCGGGCGGCGGCGGCGGGCGGCCGACCCTGGCCGGGCATTTCGCGACCGGCGCCTTCGCGACCCTGCTGGCGACGCCCTGCTCGGCCCCCTTCCTCGGCACGGCGGTCGGCTTCGCGCTCGCCCGCGGGCCCGCGGAGATCCTGGCGGTGTTCACGGCGCTGGGGATCGGGCTGGCGTCGCCCTATCTCCTGGTCGCGGCATGGCCGCGCCTCGCGGCGCTGCTGCCGCGCCCGGGGCGCTGGATGATCGTGCTGCGCCGGGTGCTGGGCGCGACGCTGGCGCTGACGGCGGTGTGGCTGCTGTCGGTGCTGGCCGTGCAGGTCGGGGCCGCGGCGGCCTACGCGGTGGGCGGGGCGCTGGCGGCGGCGCTGCTGGCGCTGGCGCTGCGCCGCCGGCTGCCGCCGGGCCTGCGCCCGGCCGGCGCCATGGCGGCGGTCGTGCTGGCGCTCGCCGCGCTGGGCGTGCCGGCCGTGCTGGAACGCACGGCGCAGGCGGCTCCCGATTCGGCCGCGGACGCGCGATGGGCCCGCTTCGACCTCGACCAGGTGCGCGCGCGGGTGGCCGAGGGACGGGTCGTGCTCGTTGACGTGACGGCGGACTGGTGCATCACCTGCCGGGCCAACAAGATGCTGGTCCTCGGCCGCGGCGAGGTTGCCCGCCGGCTGTCGGACGACGTGCTGGCGATGCAGGCGGACTGGACGCTGCCCGACCCGGAGATCGCCGGCTATCTCGCGAGCTTCGGGCGCTACGGCATCCCGTTCGACGTCGTCTACGGCCCGGCGGCCCCCGAGGGGATCGCGCTGCCGGAGCTGCTGTCGGAGCAGGCGGTGCTGGACGCGTTCGACCAGGCAGCCGGGCGTCCCGCCACCTGACACTTTTGGTTTTTCGAAGGTGCGCACTTGCTCCCCGGCTCGTAGCGGGGCTATGAGAGGGCACCAATAAACCTGCGGGAGTTCCGAGACGATGGCGATTCAGGCTGGAGAAAAGATTCCGTCGGTGAAGCTCAAGCATCTGACCGAGAACGGAATGCAGGAAGTCGACACCGCCGACCTGTTCGGCGGCAAGAAGGTCGTCGCCTTTTCGGTTCCGGGCGCCTTCACGCCGACCTGCTCCGCCCGGCACCTGCCCGGCTTCGTCGATCATGCGGACGAATTCAAGGCGAAGGGCTACGAGGTCGTGTGCCTCGCGGTCAACGACCCGTTCGTGATGGACGCCTGGGGCAAGTCGGCCAACGCGTCCGGCAAGGTCCAGATGCTGCCCGACGGCAACGGCGAGTTCACCCGGGCGCTGGGCCTGGAGATGGACGGCTCGGGCTACGGCCTCGGCCAGCGCGGCCAGCGTTTCGCCCTGGTCGCGGAGAACGGCGTGGTGAAGCAGCTCTTCGTCGAGAAGCCCGGCGCCTACGAGGTGTCGAGCGCCGAGAACCTGCTGAAGAACGTCTGATTTCCGATGCCATCTCTCCCGCCCCCGGGCGGGAGAGGTGGTCGTCGCATCGACCTGCGCCTGCGCCTGCGACGAAGCGTTCCCGGCCGAAGGCTAGCCCCATTCCTCGTAGAAGGCCCGGGCTTCGGGACAGGATGCGACGTAGGCGGCCACGGCATCGCTCTGGGCCCGTATCCGCCCACGGCGTATCCGCCTGGCTTCGCCGACCGCAAGTTCAAGCAGGTACGCGGACAGGCTGATGCCCCGCTGTCCGGCCACCTCCTCGAGCGTCGACCGGACCTGGTCGTCCAGCCGCACGGAAATCACCCGTCGCATGGCTGCTACCGCCGTCCTTCCTCGTTCAGGCCCTTGCGGGCGAGCGCGTCGGCGCGTTCGTTCTCGGGATGGCCGGCGTGGCCGCGCACCCAGTGGAACTCGACGTCGTGGCGGCGGCTGGCCTCGTCCAGGCGCTGCCAGAGATCGACGTTCTTGACCGGCTTGCGGTCGGCCGTGACCCAGCCGCGCGCCTTCCAGGCGTGGATCCACTTGGTGATGCCGTCGCGCAGGTACTGGCTGTCGGTGTGCAGCCGCACCTTCACCGGCCGCTTCATCGCCTCCAGCGCCATGATCGCGGCCAGCAGCTCCATGCGGTTGTTGGTCGTCGCCGGCTCGCCGCCGCACATCTCCTTCTCGACGTCGCCCCAGCGCAGGATCGCCCCCCAGCCGCCGGGCCCGGGGTTGCCGCTGCACGCACCGTCCGTATAGATGTCGACCACGATCAGGGGGGGCATGACCTAGTCCAGTCCATAGGCGCCGGGACCCCGGACCTGCTGGTGGAAGCGCAGCTTGTGCAGGTATTCCAGCGGGTCCTTGGGGCGCACGAAGGCGCCGGCGGGGTGGTTCAGCCAGTCGTAGAGGCGGGTCAGCAGGAAGCGCAGCGCGCTGCCGCGCGCCAGCCAGGGCAGCGCGTCCAGCTCCTCGCGCAGGAACGGGCGCACCCGGCGGTAGGAGCCGAGCATCAGCCGCGCCTTGGTCACGTTGAACTGGCCATCCGGCTCGAAGCACCAGGCGTTCAGGCAGACCGCGACGTCGTAGGCGAGCTGGTCGGTGCAGGCGAAGTAGAAGTCGATGAAGCCGGTCAGCGTCTCGCCGCGGAAGAACACGTTGTCGGGGAACAGGTCGGCATGGATCACGCCCGCGGGCAGCCCGGTCGGCCAGGAGGCCTCCAGCGCGTCCAGCTCATCGGCGAGCTGGGCCGCGAGGCCGGGCTTGACCTCGTCGGCGCGCTCGCGGCACGCCTCGAACAGCGGCCGCCATCCCGCGAGCGACAGGTTGTTGGCGCGGCGCATCGGGAAGTCGGCGCCGGCCATGTGCATGCGCGCCATCGCCTCGCCGAGGCCGGCGCAGTGGAACGGCGCGATGCGCCGCGGCCACATCCCCGACAGGAAGGTCACGATCGCCGCCGGGCGGCCGCACAGCTCGCGCAGGGCCCTGCCGTCCGTGCCCTGGAGCGGCAGCGGGCATTCGACGCCCCTGGCCGAGAGATGCTCCATCAACGTCAGGAAGAACGGCAGGTCCTCGCGCCGGACCCGCTTCTCGTACAGGGTCAGGATGTAGGTCCCGGTCTCCGCGACCAGCATGAAGTTGGAGTTCTCGACGCCCTCGGCGATGCCCTTGCACGACAGCACGGCGCCGATCGCGTACTGGGCGGCGAAATCGGCGAGATCCTCGTCCGAGACTTCTGTGTAGACGGCCATGGGCGAGCCAGTAGCCCGATTCCCGGGCGCGGGTCAATCGGCAAGGGGTACGGGGGCGTTCTGGTCGAGCAGCACGCGCGGCAGCTTGAACGCCACGTCCTCGACGCCGACCGTGACCTCCTCGACCGTGACGTCGAAGCGCTCGCGCGCGGCGGCCAGGACCTCGCGGATCAGCACGTCCGGGGCCGAGGCGCCGGCCGTGATGCCGAGCGTGCGCACGGGGCCGAGCCCGTCCCAGTCGATCTCCGTCGCCCGCTGGACCAGGCGTGCGGCCGGGCAGCCCTGGTTGCGCGCGACCTCCACGAGGCGCATCGAGTTCGAGGAGTTCGGCGCCCCCAGCACCAGCAGCGCGTCCGCGCGCGGCGCTATCGCCTTGACGGCCATCTGCCGGTTGGTGGTCGCGTAGCAGATGTCCTGCTGGCGCGGCCCGTGGATCTCCGGGAAGCGGGCCTTCAGCGCCTCGACGATCGCGGCCGTGTCGTCGACCGACAGCGTGGTCTGGGTCACGTAGGCGAGCCGCGAGGGGTCGGGCACCTCCAGCCGGACGGCCTCGTCGACGTCCTCGACCAGGACGACCGCGCCGGGGGGGAGCTGGCCCATGGTGCCGACCACCTCGGGATGGCCGCCATGGCCGATCAGGACCACCTGCCTGCCCTCGGCGTGGTGGCGCTCGGCCTCGCGGTGGACCTTGCTGACCAGCGGGCAGGTCGCGTCGACGTACAGCAACTCGCGCCGGCGCGCCTCGGCGGGCACCGACTTGGGCACGCCATGGGCGGAGAAGATCACCGGGACGCCGTCCGGCACCTCGTCCAGCTCGTCGACGAACACGGCCCCCTTGGCCTCCAGGTCCTCGACCACGAAGCGGTTGTGCACGATCTCGTGGCGGACATAGACGGGGGCGCCGTACTTCTCGAGCGCGACCTCGACGATCTGGATCGCGCGGTCCACGCCGGCGCAAAAGCCGCGCGGGCTGGCGAGCAGGACGGTGAGCGGCGGTCTCGGCATGGCAGTACCCCGGAAGAAGCATCGGCGGCCCGGCTTGTGCCGGCCCGGTCAGGTCACTAAAGTCGCGGAGCGCGCATCGAACCACGACCGAGAGACGGCCCCGTCCATGCACACCCGACCCGAACCTAATATGGGAACGCCCGCCAGGAAAGCCCGTGCCGCCGTCGCGGCGAAAGCCCGTGCCGCCGTCGTCGCGGCATTGGTGCTCCCGCTGCTGGGCGCCTGCTCGAGCCTCGGGCTCGGCGGCGACGAGGAGGCCGAGGCCGTCCCCGCCGAAGCGCCGCGCTGCCCCGTCATCGAGTTCGTCAGCGGGGCGGAGGAGGTGACCCAGTTCCGCGAGGGGCCGGGCCGCGACCTGACCGACGTCACCAGCCGCGCCGCCTTCGCCGACTTCGCCGGCGGCTGCCGGCCCGGCGAGGGGCGCGTCGAGGTCGACCTCAACCTCGTGCTGGCCGCCGAGAAGGGGCCGGCGCTCCAGGGGACGGACGCCGGCTACCGGTATTTCGTCGCGGTCGCCGCACCGGACGGCGGCATCCTCGCCAAGCAGGAGTTCGACACCGGCGTCACCTTCCAGGGGGCGCAGCGCCGGGCCGGTTCGATCGAGGAGCTGACGCAGACGATCCCGGTCGCCGAGGGCGCCCGGCCGGAGGACTACCGCATCCTGGTCGGCTTCCAGCTCACCCCCGACCAGCTCCGCTACAACCGCGAGCGCCGGCTGCCCTGAGCCGGCCGCCCGCGCCTCAGGCCGCCGCGGCGAGGCGCAGCAGCCAGGGCAGGGCGAGGAGCACCAGCACGGTCGAGACCAGGGCGGCGGCCCCGGTCCCGGCCGGCCCCTTGGACGGGCCGGCGAAGACGGGCAGGGCCGCGGCTACCGGCATCGCGCCGCCCAGCACGAGGGCGGGCACGGCATCCCCGGGGACCGGCAGCAGCATCACGGCCGCGAAGCCGGCCGCGGCGCCGAGTGCCGGGCGCAGCAGCCCCGGCAGCAGCGCCCGGCCGATCCCCGTGACGCCGGCGCGCGCCAGCGACGCCCCCAGCAGGACGAGCAGAAGCGGCGCCGCCATGGCGCCGAGCAGGTCGGTGACGCCGGTGGTCCAGGCCGGGACGCCGAGCCCCGCCCAGGACAGCGCCATCACCAGCGCCACCGCCCAGAGCGGCGGGGAGGCGAGCAGGGCGCGCCCATCGATCCGCCCGGCGGCGAGCCACGCCCCCACGCTCGCCTGGCTCGCCAGCACCAGCGCCGCGAAGGCGACCGCATGGACGAGGGCGCCGCCGCCATGGGTGAACTGGACCAGCGGCACGCCGAGCAGGGCCGCGGCGGGATGCATCACCGCCGGCAGCAGCGCGCGCACCGGCTGGCGCAGCAGGGCCAGGAGCAGCGCGCCGGCCAGCGCCGCCAGGGCCAGGGCCGCGGCCCCCGCCAGCAGGCCGGACGCGAGCGCGCCGGCGCCCACGGGAGTGCGCGCCTGCGCCGACAGCATCAGGGCGGGCAGGGCGATCCAGGCGGCGAGCGCGGCGGCCGTGCGCTCGTCCACCGGCAGGCGCAGCAGGACGAGGAGAGCCCCGACCGCGGCGCAGCCGAGCACGGGGATCAGGAGAGGGAGGTGGTCGAGGAAGGGCATGAAGACCCTTGTAACCCGACCTACCACCTTCGGGGAATACGGGCCGGGCCGTTCCCGCCTTCATCGCCGCGATTGACTTTCCCACCGGGCCGATTAGCTTAGGGCCACACGCTGACGACCCCTCGCGGGAGAGACCGGCCCCGGGCCGGCGCCGAAGGAGCAACCGCCCCGGAAACTCTCAGGCAAAAGGACCGCAGGGGGAAGCACTCTGGAAAGCAGGCGGAACCGGCAGCGGGGCCGCCTCACCGACGGAGTAAGCCGGGATCGCAGGGCCCAGAGGGGGTCTCCCGGTGAATCTCTCAGGGTCCGCGACAGAGGGGGCGACAGCCGTGCTCCATGGCACGGTCAACCCTTGTCGGAGGACCCCGTGGCCGATTCCGAACCCGTTCCCGGTATCAAGACGACGCCTCTCCACGCGCTCCACGTCGAGCTGGGGGCGAAGATGGTGCCGTTCGCCGGCTACGACATGCCGGTGCAGTACCCTGCCGGCATCATGAAGGAGCACCTGCACGCCCGGGCGGCGGCCGGCCTGTTCGACGTCTCGCACATGGGCCAGGTCCGCCTCACGGGAGACGGCGGGGCGGCGGCGCTGGAGACGCTGGTGCCCGGCGAGATCCAGGCGCTGGGCGAGGGCCGCATGCGCTACTCGCTGCTGCTGAACGGGCGGGGCGGCATCCTCGACGACCTGATGATCACGAATATGGGCGACCATCTGTTCCTGGTCGTGAACGCCGGCTGCAAGGAGCAGGACATCGCGCATCTGCGCGAGCACCTGCCGTCCGGCATCGGCGTCGAGTACCTGGGCGACCGGGCGCTGCTGGCGCTCCAGGGCCCGCAGGCCTCGGCCGTGCTGGCGCGATTCGCGCCCGCGGCCGCGGCGATGAAGTTCATGACCGCGCTCGAGACCGAGGTCGCCGGGGTCCCGGCGCTGGTCACGCGCTCCGGCTACACCGGCGAGGACGGCTACGAGATCTCGGTCCCGGATACGAAGGCCGAGGAGGTGGCGCGCCGCCTCCTGGCCGAGCCGGAGGTCGAGGCGATCGGGCTGGGCGCGCGGGACTCGCTGCGGCTCGAGGCCGGGCTGTGCCTCTACGGCCACGACATCGACGAGACGACGACCCCGATCGAGGCCAACCTGGCCTGGACCATCGGCAAGCGCCGCCGGGCCGAGGGCGGCTTCCCCGGCGCGGACGTCGTGCTGGCCCAGCTCCGCGACGGCCCGGCGCGGCTGCGCGTCGGCATCCGGCCCGAGGGGCGGGCGCCCGCGCGCGAGCACACGCCGGTGACGGACGCGTCCGGCGCCACGGTCGGCGAGGTGACGAGCGGCGGCTTCGGGCCGACGGTCGGCGGGCCGGTCGCGATGGGCTACGTGCCGGCATCGCTGGCCGAGCCGGGCACGGCGCTGGGCCTGAGCGTCCGGGGCAAGACGCTGCCCGCCCAGGTGGCCCAGCTTCCTTTCGTGCCGCAGCGCTACTACCGCGGCTGAGCGACACGGCTGAGCGGCACGGCCTGCAGGCACGGCCGACACAACGTTTTTTCCCGGGGGACGGTTGAGATGAGCATCAAGTACACGAAGGACCACGAGTGGATCCGCGTCGATGGCGACACCGGCGTGATCGGCATCAGCGACTACGCCCAGCAGCAGCTCGGCGACGTCGTGTTCGTGGACCTGCCGGAGGTCGGCCGCACGGTCGAGGCCGGCGGGGAGGCCGCGGTCGTCGAATCCGTGAAGGCGGCGAGCGAGGTCTACGCCCCGGTCGCGGGCGAGGTGGTCGCGGTGAACGACGCGCTGGGCGACGACCCGGCGCTGGTCAACCGCGAGCCCATGGGCGGGGGCTGGTTCGTCAAGCTGCGGATCACCGACGCCTCGGCGCTCGACGGCCTGATGGACGAGGCCGCCTACCAGTCCTACGTGGAAGGCTTGGCGTAATGCGTTATCTGCCCCTGACCGACGCCGACCGGCGCGGGATGCTGGCGCGCATCGGCGCGCCGTCGGTCGACGCCCTGTTCCGCGACGTGCCGGAATCGGCGCGCCTGCCCGGCCCGATCGAGGGCCTGTCCAACCACATGGGCGAGCTGCAGGTCGAGCGCACGATCGCCGCGATGGCCGCGAAGAACGTGCCGGCCGGCAGCGTGCCGAGCTTCCTGGGCGCCGGCGCCTACCGGCACCACGTCCCGGCCTCGGTCGACTACCTGATCCAGCGCGGCGAGTTCCTGACCTCCTACACGCCCTACCAGCCCGAGGTCACGCAGGGCACGCTGCAGTACCTGTTCGAGTTCCAGACCCAGGTCGCGCTGATCACCGGGATGGAGGTCGCCAACGCGTCGCTCTACGACGGCGCCACGTCGTGCGCCGAGGCGGTGATGATGGCCAACCGCCTGACCCGGCGCTCGCGCGCCGTGCTGTCGGGCGGCCTGCACCCGCACTACCGCGACGTGACGGTGACGAACGCGCGCTTCACCGGCTTCGAGACGGTGCAGATGCCGGCCGCACCCGAGGGCGGCGAGGACCTGATGGCCCAGGTCGACGCCCGCACCTCGTGCGTCGTCGTCCAGAACCCCGACGTCTTCGGCCAGGTCCGCGACTATTCGGAGCTGGCGGAGGCCTGCCACGCCAAGGGCGCGCTGCTGGTCGTCGTCGTGACCGAGGCGGTGTCGCTCGGCCTGCTGGCCTCGCCGGGCGAGATGGGGGCGGACATCGTCGCGGCCGAGGGCCAGTCGATCGGCAACGCGCTCGGCTTCGGCGGCCCCTATGTCGGCCTGTTCGCGACGCGTGAGAAGTTCCTGCGCCAGATGCCCGGCCGGCTGTGCGGCCAGACTGTCGACGCCGAGGGCAAGCGCGGCTTCGTGCTGACGCTGTCGACCCGCGAGCAGCACATCCGGCGCGAGAAGGCGACCAGCAACATCTGCACCAACAGCGGGCTGTGCGCGCTGGCCTTCACGATCCACCTGACCCTGCTGGGCGAGGCCGGCTTCACGCGCCTCGCGCGGATCAACCACGCCAACGCGGTGCGGCTGGCGGGCATGCTGTCGCGCGTGCCCGGGGTCGAGGTCGTGAACGACGCCTTCTTCAACGAGTTCACGCTGCGCCTGTCCCGGCCGGCGGCGGGCGTGGTCGACGCGCTGGCCGCGCGCGGCGTGCTGGCGGGCGTGCCCGTCTCGCGCCTGCATCCCGGCGTCGCCGAGCTCGAGAACCTGCTGCTGGTGGCGACCACCGAGACGAACACCGAGGCCGACATGGAGGCACTCGCCGCCGGCCTCGAGGAGGTGCTGAAATGAACAACCAGGGTCGCAGGACCGACACCGGCACCCCGGACGCGGCGTCCGGGTCGGCCACCATCAGCGGCAATCGCGGCCTCGTGCTGGAGGAGGCGCTGATCTTCGAGCAGGACAGCCCCGGCACGACCGGCGTCGACCTGCCCGAGCCGGAGGAGACCGGCCTCAGGCTGGGAGCGGTGCGCCAGCGCGGGCGCATCGGCCTGCCCGGCCTCGCCGAGCCGACGGTGGTCCGCCACTACACGCGGCTGTCGCAGAAGAACCACGCCATCGACATGGCGCTCTACCCGCTGGGCTCGTGCACGATGAAGCACAACCCGCGGCTCAACGAGAAGATGGCCCGGCTGCCCGGCTTCGCCGACCTGCACCCGATGCAGCCCATGAGCACGGTCCAGGGCGCGCTGGAGCTGATCGACACGCTGGCGCATTGGCTGAAGACGCTGACCGGCATGCCGGCGGTGGCGATGTCGCCGGCGGCGGGCGCGCATGGCGAGCTGTGCGGGATGATGGCGATCCGCGCGGCGCTGATCGAGCGCGGCGAGGCGCACCGGCTGCGCGTGCTGGTGCCCGAGAGCGCGCACGGCACCAACCCGGCGACGGCCGCCTCGCTCGGCTTCACGGTCGATGCGATCCCGGCGGACGCGACCGGCCGCGTCGACCTCGCCGCACTGGAGGCCAAGCTCGGCCCCGACGTCGCGGCGATCATGCTGACCAACCCCAACACCTGCGGGCTGTTCGAGCGCGACATCGTGCGCATCGGCGAGCTGGTGCATGCGGCGGGCGCCTATTTCTACTGCGACGGCGCCAACTTCAACGCGATCGTCGGGCGCGTGCGGCCGGCCGATCTCGGCATCGACGCGATGCACATCAACCTGCACAAGACCTTCTCGACCCCGCATGGCGGCGGCGGGCCGGGCTCGGGCCCGGTGGTCCTGTCGCAGGCGCTGGCCCGCTTCATGCCGTTCCCGCACGTCGTCCACGACGCCTCGGGCTTGCGCCTGGTCGAGGGGCCCGGGGACGGGCCCGGGGAGGGGGCGACGGGGGCCGAGTTCGGCCGCCTCAAGGGCTTCCACGGCCAGATGGGGATGTTCGTCCGCGCGCTCTCCTACATGCTGAGCCACGGGGCGGACGGGCTGTGGCAGGTGGCGTCCGACGCGGTGCTGAACGCCAACTACCTGCTGGCGAGCCTGAAGGACGTCATGACCGCGTCCTTCGAGGGGCCGTGCATGCACGAGGCCCTGTTCGACGACCGGTTCCTGAAGGACACCGGGGTCAGCACGCTCGACTTCGCGAAGGCGCTGATCGACGAGGGCTACCACCCCATGACCATGTACTTCCCGCTGGTCGTGCACGGCGCCCTGCTGATCGAGCCGACCGAGACCGAGACCAAGCAGGGCCTCGACGACTTCGTCGCGGTGCTGCGCGGCCTGGCCGAGCGGGCGAAGGCCGGGGACGCGGAGCATTTCACCGGCGCCCCGCGCTTCACGCCGCGCCGCCGCCTCGACGAGACGGCCGCGGCACGCAAGCCGATCCTGCGCTGGCAGCCCGACCAGCCGTACCAGGAAGCCGCGGAGTAGGGGACAGAGCCTCCCTCCCGCCCGCGGCCCGGGCGGGAGGGAGGCGCCTTGCGGCTGGATACTCAGGGCAGGCTTCTCAGGGCGTCGTGCGGTCGCCCTCGCCGAGTTCGCGCTGCATCAGGACGACGTCGAGCCAGCGGCCGAACTTGAAGCCGACCGACGTCAGCGTGCCGACCCGGCGGAAGCCGAGGGCGGAGTGGACGCGGATCGACGCCTCGTTGGCGCTGTCGCCGATCACCGCCATCACCTGGCGCACGCCCAGCTTCCCGCATTCGTCCAGGAGTGCGGCGAGCAGCAGGCGGCCGATCCCGCGCCGCTCCTGGCCGGCGGCGACGTAGACGGAGTTCTCGACCGTGTACCGGTAGGCCGGACGCGGCCGGTACGGGCCGGCATAGGCGTAGCCGACCACCACCCCGTCGCGCTCCGCCACCAGATAGGGCAGGTTGCGGGTGGTCACGTCGCGCCAGCGGCGCGCCATCTCCTCGATCCCGGGGACCTCGAGTTCGAACGAGGCGCTGCCGTGCAGGACCTGGGGGGCGTAGATATCCAGCACCGCCCCGAGGTCGCCTTCCTCGCACGGGCGGATCGTCACCTGGCTGCTGTCCTGCACGTCTTCCACTCCGCAAACGTATCGCAGTTGCGAGCTTGCCCCGCTGCCAAGCGGAAATGAAGCCCCTTCTCCGCTCCAGGCTCCCAAGGACGTCGCGCGCTCAATGGGCGTGACGTTCCTGCACGCCCAGCGCGATCGGGAACTCGACCCGGCGGCGCTCGAAGTCGTCGATCAGCAGGTCGACGGCCGCGAGCCAGTGCCCGGCCAGGGCCAGTTCCGGCCCCTCGTGGCGGAACGTGCCGGGACCGGTCCGGTCCATGGGCCGGACGATCTCCTCGATCCCGAGGCCGGGACTGCTCAGGCGCAGCGTGGCCTGCTGCGGGTCGAAGGGGGCGCCGTCGGCCCCGGTGATCCGCACCACGACCTCGTTCGTCCCCGGCAGGCCCGGCGAGACCGTGAGGGCGAGGGCGAGCGGCCCGGTCGAGGCCGTGGCCGTCACTTCCCCGATCGGCCGCGGCGGCGGGTTGACGCTCGTCATCGCGGCGGTGGCGGCGAAGACGCCCAGCGCGAGGACGATCTCGGCGCCGATCGAGCGGCGCAGCCGGGGCAGCGCGCGGCGGTCGGACGCCAGTGCCGGCACCAGGCGCCACCGGTTCGCCGCGGCGAGCGCCAGCATGCCCCCGACCAGCAGGATTTTCGCGCACAGCAGCCGGCCATAGGCCGTCGCGGCCAGCGCCTGCCATCCGCCGACGAGGGCCGCCGCGACGATCAAGCCGGCGAGGACGAGCACGGGGACGGCGACGAGGGCGACGGCCGAGAAGCGCGCCATCAGCGGGCGCACGGCCGGCCCGTCGCCCGTGCGCGCCGCGTGCAGCAGCGGCCACAAGGCGCCGATCCAGAACGAGACGCCCAGGAGATGGACCGCCAGCAGCGCCGGCAGCCAGGGCTGGTCCGCGGACGCGGCATGGGCGACCGTGTGCCCCGTGGCGCCGAAGGATGCCGCGACCGCCACGGCGCCCGCAACGCCGGCCGGGACCGTCGCGCGCGGGACGGCCGCGCCGAGCGCCAGCAGCGCCAGCCCGCCGAGACGCAGGGCCGAGGCCGGGTCCGGCCCGGCGGCGGTCCAGTCGGCGGCCCGCGCCAGCACCGCGGAGCCCGGCCCCCCGCCGTCTAGAATGGCGCGGGCGGCCGTTGCGACCGCCATGACGGCGGCCGTGGCGAGCGCCGTCGCGGCGAGCGCGAAGCGGCGGACCGCGGCGGCGTCGACCGCCGGCTGCCTGCCGAACAGCGCCAGGAACAGCAGCGCTCCCGCCGCGGTCAGGCCGGCGGCGAAGGCCACGGCCCGGCCGGCCGCGTGCAGGGTTCCCCACGCGTCCGCGGCGGGGACCGGGACCGCCTCCTCCGCCCCGTCCGCCCCATCCACCGATCCCGGCCCGACCGAAAAGGCGATCGAGCCCGACACCGGGTGCCCGTCGATAGAGGACAAGCGCCAGCTCACCGCGTAGCTGCCCGGCCCGAGCGCGGGCAGCCGGGCCGCGATCCGGTCGGCGGCGCCCGCCTCGGGGACGAGCGCCGCCGCGATCCCGCCGGTGCCGGCGAGACGCAGCGCGTGGAGGCGAACCGGCTCGTTGAAGCGCAGCTCCACCCGCGCCGGCGCGCTCGCCAGCCGCTCGCCGTCGGCGGGGGTGGCCTGCAGCAGGACGGCATGCGCCGCCGCCCGGCCGGGGGCCGAGACGGCCAGCACGGCCAGGACCAGGACCAGGAGCCGCACCGCGAGGAGGAACGTGCCGGACCGTCCGGGCACCGGCTATCTCGCCGGGTCGGTCAGGCGCAGCGACGGCGCCGGCTCGGCGAGCGCGTCCGGGTCCTGGCCTTGCGCCGGGATCTCGATCCAGCGGTGCTCGCCCTGTACGCAGGTCTGGATCACGGGGACGTGCAGGACGGCGCCCGGGGTCTCCGGCAGGCGGGCCCGGAACACGAACTCGTCGTAGTGCTCGTCCAGGAGGGGGCCGCCGCTCCAGCGGATCTCCGTGACGCCCTCCGTGATCGTCCGCCCGTGGCTGACATAGGGGGTGGCGAGCGGCCCGCGCACGGCCTCGACCTCCCAGCCCGGCTTGGGCATGGGCTTCGCCGACACCATCCCGTCGGGTACCCGGACCCTGATCTCCCGGGTCGGGGAGCCCTCGCAGCCGTGCCCGACCTGGAGCACGGCCCGGTAATAGCCGCCCGCCGGGGCCTCCCCGGCCTGCAGCGTCACATGCGCCGCACCCGTGCCGGGCACGGCGGCGATCGCGGCCGCGAGCGCGGCCAGCGTCATTCTCGTCATGGTCTTCATTCCGCCTGTGGTCTCTGGATCGCGGCCGGCAGGGCGCCGGCCGCCGCAGGGTCAGGCGGATGGCGGCGGCGCCCGGGCGCGCACCCGGATGGCGAGATCGCGCAGGCGCGGCGGTCGCCGGCGGGGCGGCGGCGGCGATGCCGGGCGCAGCCGCGGCCCGAGGGCCGGCGCCGCCGGAGGCGGGAGCGAGGGGGCGTCGAACCGGCAGAAATGGCAGGCCTGCGCGCCGGCGTGGTGGTCGCCCCCGCCGCGCGGCGCCTCGTGCTCGGCAGCAGCGTGGGCCTGGGCGGGGGCGTGGGCGGCGTGACCGGCATGCTCGTAGGCGGGGGCCGCGTGCCCGGGGACGGCGAAGACGGGCAGCAGCAGCAGCCGCAGCAGGAACGCCGCCGCGACGAGCGACGCCACCCTTCCGGCCCATGTCCCGTTTCCGGCCATTCCCGATCCCCGCCGTTCCGCGATCATGGCCCCGCATCCCGGCGGCGATCAAGCCTCTCCCGGATGCGTCACGGTGGCGCGCCGGCCTCCGGCACCGGCACCCGGAGTGCCGGAACCCTGATCCTCGCGGTCTCGCCCAGGGCGGCGGGGCCGGGACGGTCGGCATCCTCGATCCGGGGCGGGGGCAGCAGGTAGCTTCCCGCCATGCCCGCGCGGGCCGCATAGGCGATCCGGAAGGCCCCGGCGCCGGCGGGCAGCTCGATCACGGCCGCGAAGCGGTTGCCGCGCACCTCCTGGTGGCGAACCGTGGAGAGCGGGCCCGCGGCGGCGGCCGGGTCGAGCCGCGTGCGCTCGACCACGAGCCCGGCCGACGGCGTGTCGGTCGCGAGCAGGCGGCGCGGCCCTTCGGGATCGACGCGGCCCTCGAGCACGACGACGACGCGCTGGTTCGGCCGCAGCCGCGCGGGGTCGACGGGTTCGCCCCGGGTGTCGAGGAGGCGCCTCGCGACGGGCGGCTCGCCGGGCTTGGCTTCGGCGGCCGCGGGATGGCCGGCCACGCCGAAGGCGACGTGCAGGGGGGCGGTCCCGGTATTGACCACCGCCGGGGGCGTCGCCGGATCGAAGGTGATGGACAGTGGCCGGTCGGCCGTGACCGGATTGCCGTCGACGCTGATCGAAACGGCGGCGCCGAGGCGGTCGATCGCCTGGTCCGCAAGGCGCAGCCACGCGGTTTCGCGCGCTCCCGGCGGCGGCCCGTCGGCGAGTGCCGCGCACAGCGACAGCACCTCCCGCTCCAGCCGGTCGCGCCCGGCGAGGCCGCTCTCGGCCAGCAGGGCCAGCGCCCCGGCGCGGTCGCGCAGGTCCTCCTCCTGGCCGGTCTCCTGCCCGGCCTCCCGGGCGAAGGCGGCGCGCGCGCCCTCGGCGTCGTCGAGCAGGCCGAGGGCCGCCGCCGCCTGGGCGCGGGCGAGGCCGGTCGGCAGGCGGGCGAACCGCGTCTCGACGAAATAGCGCACTTCCGCGGGATCGATGGCCCGCGCGCGCGCCAGCACGTACAGCGCATAGGCCTGGGCGGCCAGGTCGGCCTCGTCCAGCCAGGCGTCCTCGACCATTCCGGCAAGCCGCCCGATGCCCTGCTCGTAGGCGCGCTGGGGGACGCGCAGGCCGGCCTCGCGGGCCCGCGTCATAACGTCGAGCGCATGGGCCGTGAGCCACGGGTCCGCCGGGTCGGCGGCGGTCCAGGCGCCGAACGCGCCGTCCGGGCGCTGGGCGGCCAGCAGCCGGTCGAGCGCCTTCTGGACCGCCGGCCGCATCTCCTCGGGCAGGCCGGCGGCCAGCGGCAACACGGCCGCCGCGAGCCGCTCGGTGCCGATGGCGGCCTCCAGGGCGGCCACGTCGTCCGGCCCCGCCGTGTCGGTCGGCGGCGCCAGCCGGGGCAGCGCGCCCAGGGACAGCGTATAGCGCAGGCCGGACGGCTCCAGGCCGGCGGCGAGGTCCGCGGGCAGGGCCGGCGCCGCGCCGGGGGCGACGGTCCCGGCGGCGTGGCGCAGCACCGGCAGGTCCGGCCGCTCGACCGCAACCGCCCAGCTCCGGTCGAGGCGGAAGCCGTCCGGCCCTTCGACCTGGACGCGCAGCCGCCCGGCGCCGGCCTCGCGGGCGACGAGCCGGGCGGAGACCCGGCGTTGCGCGCCGGGTTCCAGCCCGGGGAAGGAAACGGCGCGCTCGCCGCCCGGCAGCGAGAGCACGCCCTCGGCCGAGAGCGTCATCCGCCAGTCGCCGGCGGCGTCCTGGACGTCGAACACCGCCTCGACCGTCGTCTCGTCGCCGGGTGCCAGCCGGCGCGCGACCCTGGCCTCGACCGCGACGGGGTCGCCGACCGCGAGCAGCCGGCCGCCCATGCCCATGTGCTCGGCGCTCCAGGCGACGGCGGTCACCCGCAGGACGCCGGCGAAGTCCGGGATCTCCACCGGCACGTCGACCGTGCCGCCTTCGCCGACCGGAAGGATGCCGGAGAACAGCGCGACCACCGGCTCGCCGATGGCCGGCACGCCGGCGACGCGCTGCAGCGCCGGCGGCTCGTCGCGCGCCTCGGCCGGCTCGGGCCCGTCCTCGGAGGGGGGCTCGATCAGATGGCCGAGGCCGTCGCGCAGCTCGACCGAGAGCGGGCGGCGGTCGAGCAGCAGGCCGGCCGGGTCGGGAGCCCGGTGCCTGGTCAGGTGCAGCACCGTCTCGTCGACCGCGGTGACCGTGACATAGGCGTTTTCGCCCCGTTCCAGGCCGCCGACCGTGATGGGGAGGGTCGTGGCGGCGCGGGGGCGGGCCTCCGTCGGCCCGCCGATCGCGACCTCAAGGGTGCGCGTCCACGGTTCCGGCCCGATCCAGGTGCGCCCGGTGGCCCGTCTGGGCGCGATCCGCTGCCGCGGCCCGGCCGGGGCGAAGGCCGTCGCGATCACGTGAACGCCGGCCGACCAGGACGGGTCGAGCGGGATGTCGAGGAACTCGCCCTCGGGCCCGATCGCGACGGTCGCGGCATGGCGTATCCGCCCGTCGGTGACCGTGATCAGCACCTGGCCGGCATAGGGCGGGCGGACGAACACGCGGGCCGTCTCGCCCGGCGCGTAGTGGGGCTGCATGGCCGTCACCTCGACCAGGTCGGGGCGGATGCCCGCGACCGGCCCGACCCACCAGCCGGCGGAGAACCGCACGCTGGATGCCGCGCCGGAAGCGGGATCGAACACCTCGAACCGGTAGCGCCCGGCCGTCACCGGCAGCTCGATCCCGGCCGGCCCGTCCATCCCGACGTCCAGCGTCCCGCCGTTCAGGCGGCGCTCCTCGATCTCGATCCGGTAGTCCCAGCGGCCTTCGGTCTCGAACCAGACCGGCTCGTGCACCTCCTCGAACAGGTCGTAGCGCAGCCCGGTGCGGGCCATGGGCTCGCCCCGGGGGTCGAGCGTCACGACGTCGAACGCGGCCGTCGTGCCTTCCGGCACGGCGTCCCCGGGGAAATGCGGCCGGATGCCGATCGCGACCGGCGCCGCGTGGACCGGCAGAACCGTCGTCGCCCAGGCCGTGCCGCCGGCGGGATCGAGCAGCCCGGCGCGGACCTCCGCCTCGAGCGGATGGCTCGTCTCCGGCAGCACCGGCGGCGGGATCTCCAGCCGCGCCGTCCCGTCCGCGCCCGACACGAACGCCGGCAGTTCCGCGCGGGCCGGCTCGAACGTCTCCTGTGCCAGGCCGAAGCGGAAGTCCGGGTGCGCGGGGAAGGCGCCGTCCGCGCGCCGCAGCGTGATCGAGAGCTCTCCGTGCAGGCCTGCCGCCGCCGCCCCGTAGGCGTAGCGGCCGTGCAGCGATACCGCCGCCCCGGAGCCGGGCGCCAGCACCGCCCCCGACGCTTCCATGTGGAGGTCGATGCGCGGGGGCACGAAGTCCTCCACCCGCAGCCGGGCGGTCCCGAGCGGCGGCGCCGCCGGATCGAGATGCACCGCCACCGTCCACTCCCCGGTGGCGGCACCCGCCGGCAGCGGCAGGTTCGCCGCGAAGCCGCCCGCGCGGCCTTCCTCCAGCGTGAACCGCTCGACCTCGAACCCGTCGGGCCGGACCAGCGCGAGAACCGGCCGGGCATCGGCGACCGCGCGCCCGTCGGCGTCGCGCAGCAGGATGCCGACCCGCACCGTCTCGCCGGGGCGGTAGATGCCCCGGTCGGTGTGGACGAGCGCCGACGGCCGCGCGCCGTCGTCGATCCGGTCGACGAGGTCGAAGTCGGGGCCGGCGAGTTCCACGACGCCGAAATCGTCCCGCGGCCCGGTCGCGAAGACGGCGAGCGGGGCAAGCGCGCCCGTGCCGTCCAGCACGTCGGGCGGGAAGCGGGCGAGGCCGTCGCGCTGGGTGCGCGCGGTCGCGATCTCGGTCCCGTTGCGGGCGACCAGCCTCAGCTCCACGTCCTGCGCCGGCAGGGCGTCGGCGAGCGTGCGGGCGAACACGACCAGCCCGTCGCGCGCGATCAGCGTCGCCAGCCCCAGTTCCGTGACGACGAACCAGCGCGACGCGCCCTCCCCGGGGGCGGCAGGGCCGGCGTCCTGGCCGCCGTCCTGGCCAGCGTCCTGGCCGCCGTCCTGGCCAGCGTCCTGGCCAGCATCCTGGTCGGCCGCCGCCGCGCGCGCCACGTAGACCCCCGGCCCGAGCGTGCCGAGCAGCGCGTCGATCGGGAACGCCGTCACGACCGCCTGGTTGGGCTGGCCGCCGATCGCCATCTCGCCCTGCCACACGACCTCGCCGGCCTCCAGGGCCAGCCGGTCGGCCTCCTCGGGGATCAGCGACTGGGCCGCGCGCCCGACATGCAGCCGTTCGGCCATGGTCCGGTCGGTGATGCGCAGCACCTCGAGCCGGGCGCGCTCGACGTTGATCGTGCGCAGCGGCAGGCCGCCGGCGCCGATGCGCGACATCATGGCCCCGCCGCCCTGGAAGACGAGGCTGGGCGGCCGGTTCGGCACCTCGATCTCGCTGCTCGCGGCGGTGCCGAGGCGCGCGCCGTCGGCGCCGGGCAGCCCCGCGGCGAGGGAGACGCGGTAGCGCCTGCCGTGCTCGAAGCCTTCGAGGCAGAGCGTCCGCCCGCGCGCGACGGCGCCGAGCGTCACCGCCGGCTCCACCGCGACGAAGCGTTCCCAGGTCGTGCGCGGGGTCTTCTCCAGGTCCTGCGTGAAGGTGAAGCAGGCCTGCGGGACGTCCCGCTCCGCGACCACCTCGACCGAGGAGACGGAGAAGCCGGCGCCGGGATCGGCGCCGGCGGCCGGGGTGGTCCAGGAGAGGGTGGCCCCGGAGAAGGTGGCGAGGACGAGCGCCAGGGCGGGCCGGAGCGGACTCAGCATGGGAGGGGCGGCATTCCGGAGTCGGAAGGAGGAGAGCGGTCAGGCCGCCGGTACGAAATGGGCGGCCAGCCGCTTTACGGCGGTATCCAGCACGGCGTCCTGCTTGCAGAAACAGAACCTGACATAGCCTTCGACCGGGGACTGCGCGAAGAAGGCGCTGAGCGGGATCGCCGCCACCCCCGCCTCGACGATCAGCCGGCGGCAGAATTCCTCGTCGGTGCCGCGAAAGCCGGTCGGCCGGTAGTCGGCGATCAGGAAGTAGGTCCCCTCCACGGGCAGGACGCCGAAGCCGGCGCCGGACAGCCCGGCGGCGAGGCGGTCGCGCCGGGCCTGCATGTCGCCGGCGAGGCCCGAGAAATACGACGGGTCCTTGCGCAGCCCGTGCGCGACGCCGGCCTGGAGGTTGGGCGGCGTCGTGAAGGTCAGGAACTGGTGGGCCTTCGCGATCGGCTGGAGCAGTGCCGCGGCGGCGGTGGCGTAGCCGACCTTCCAGCCCGTCAGCGAGAAGGTCTTGCCGGCCGAGCCGATGCGCACGCAGCGCTCGCGCATGCCCGGCAGCGTCATCAGCGGGACGTGGCGCCGGCCGTCGAAGACGATGTGCTCGTAGGCTTCGTCGCATACCGCGACGGCGTCGTGGCGCTGCACGAACTCCGCGATCAGCTCCAGCTCCGCCCGCTCGAACACCTTGCCCGCGGGATTGAGCGGGTCGTTCAGCAGCACGACGCGCGTGCGCGGGCCGAACGCGGCCTCGAGGTCGGCGCGGGTGAACCGCCAGTGCGGCGGCTTCAGCGACACGAAGCGGGGCACCCCGCCCGCGAGCCGGACGATCGGCAGGTAGCAGTCGTAGAGCGGCTCGAACAGGACGACCTCGTCGCCCGGCCGGATCAGCCCCAGCAGCGACGCGGCCAGCGCCTCCGTGGCGCCCGAGGCCACCATGACCTCGGTCTGCCAGTCGGCCTCGATCCCGTAGAAATGCGCGCCGTGGGCGGCCACGGCCTCGCGCAGGGCCGGGATGCCCCACATGCTGGGGTACTGGTTGTAGCCGTCCAGCAGCGCGTCGGCGGCGGCCTGCAGGACGTCGGCCGGGCCGCGGTCGTCGGGGAAGCCCTGGCCGAGATTGACCGCGTCGTGCTGCTGCGCCAGACGCGACATCACCTCGAAGACCGTGGTTGGCATCCGGCTGAACAGGGGGTTGCCGACAGTATCGCTCATGGACGTGCCCGTGACGGAGGAAGACCGACTTTAGCCGGTCCCGGGCCGCGGGTCAGCAGCGCTTTTCGCACCGCCGCATGGATGGCCGCACGGATGGGGGACGACGTCCGGCCGGCGTCGACAGGACTGCCTCGGTGACGAGCCTCTCTACTCCGGCTGGGGCCCAGCCGGGCCCAACTCGGCCGGCGCCGCTCCCGGCGGAACGATGATAACCTGCGCGGGCGGCGCAGTTATGGTGACGGGAGGCTGGAACGCAACAGGTGAGGGTTCTGCCCTTATCCAGGACAATCCGCCAATGATGCCGCCGATGATGAGCGCCATGAGTGCGAGACCGATGCCCAACCCCGCGAACGTGTTGTTGGTCAGGTCGCGCTTGGTCGGCAATGCCGTGGTGTTCAGGACCAATGTCCTCAGATCCGTCTTGATCTCATCGAGATCCTTGCGGACGCGCTCGAATTCGACTTCCAACCGTGCGACACGCGTTTCCATGCCAGGATCATGGGGACCGCTGCCGCCAACGTCAATGGGCAGGCTGTTGACGGCGTCCTCGGCGTCCTCGGCGGCCCGTTCGGCGGCGCTCGCCACGAGCTTCAGGTGGCTACTCGCCGTCATCGATCCGCACCCCGAGCGTCGCCGCCAGACGTTTGACCTGGTCGAGCGCCGTCCTCATGGTTTCGAGGGCGTCCTTGTTCAGTTCGGGGTCCGCGAGCTTGATGCCGGCCTTCCCCAGACTCTCCTGCGTTCTCTACAAGATGGACGCCAGTTTGAACTGTGCCGCGCTGAGCTCGAACAAGGCGGAAACCAAGGTGTCTGCCGTCGCCGGATCTAGGCTCTTGTTCGGATCCATCTTCGTTCCATACTTGATGAAACAGCGCCCTGAACCGTCACGCGGCCAACACGGGCAGGGTGAGCGGATCCCGCGGACCAACCTGCTCAAAAGCAGAGTATATAGCTCATTCGCGTGTGTCGACTGATAGAGCCGACGCGTTCGATCCGTACTGCGAAGACTATGGCCCGATCAGGCGTCGCGCGGCTCCAGCGCGCCCTTGGCGAGCAGGACGTTGCCGCACATCCGCATCTCCCCCGTCACCACGACGGCGAAGGCGGCGCGCGCGCGCTCGTAGAAGGAGGCCCGGTCGAGGCGGCCGAGCGTCCAGCGGCCCTCCCTCTCGACCATGTCGAGGACGCGTTGGAACTCCGTGCATACCTCCGGGACCTCGTCGGTCTCGCCGAAGGCCGTCATGCGCGTCGCCGGCGTGTCCAGCATGTCGTCGAGCGGCAGGACCGAGAGGATCGCCTCCAGCGCGCGGGGCCCCGGCACCCCGTCGAGCCGGACGATCCGGGCGCCGATGGTGACGGCAGGGAAGTGGCGGTCGACGACCGCGATCTCGTCGCCGTGGCCCATCGCCGCGAGGACGTAGAGCAGGTCGGCGTGCAGCAGCGGGTCAAGTCCCTTGAGCATGGCGTTTCCTCCGGCAGGGGCATCCGATAACGCCTCCGGCCGCCCGGCCGTTGCTTCACCGGGACCGGTGCCGCCGGCGCCGCCTGCGGACCACGAGGATGGCCGCGGCGGCTGCGGGCGCCACGGCGACGCCCGCCGCGACGTAGCCGCCGAGGCCCACGCCCAGCGTGGCGGTCGCGACCAGCACGAGCAGGAGCAGCCCGGTGCCGAGCGCGACGATCGTCCGGTCGCTCATCCTGTCCCCCGAGATCCTCTGATGCCAGCGAGGCAATATGGGCCGCCGGACGCCGGCCCCGGGCGCGGCAAGCTGTCGCTCCGCGGGCGGGGG
>NZ_DASYHS010000063.1:0-21312 GCF_035998295.1 Arenibaculum sp.
CCACAAGCAGTACAAGGCGGCCGGCTTCGATCCCGAGAAGATGCCGATGGCGAGCCTGACGACCTCGGAGGTCGAGATCGCGGCCATGGGCGGCGAATACGCGGCCGGGCACTTCACCTCGGCGCCGTACTTCATGGGCCATGAGTCGCCCGAGAACGCCGCCTTCGTCGAGAACTACCAGCGGCGCTACGGCAAGGACGCGGTGACCCATTTCGTCTCCGAGCCCGCCTATTTCCAGATCCACCTGTTCCGCCAGGCGGTCGAGAAGCTGGCGCCGGGCGACATCTCGCCCATCAACATCCGCGACGCGGTCGCGGGCATCGAGATCACGGCGCCCCAGGGCCGGGTCAAAGTCGATCCCGACAACCTGCACTGCTACCTGTGGCCGAAGATCGGCCAGGCCCAGTCCAACGGGCAGTTCAAGGTCCTCGAACAGTCCTCCGAGTGGGTCAAGCCCGAGCCCTACTGGGCCTATCCCGGGCAGGAATGCACGGCCGAAGGCCTGAAGGGCGCCTGAGCCGGGCCGCGTGGGCACAGTCGGGGCGGGCCGCCGGCCCGCCCCCTCCGGAGGACCTCATGGACATCTTCCTCGGTCAGATCTTCACCGGGCTGAGCATCGGCTCGATCCTGCTGCTCGTGGCGCTCGGCCTCGCGATCATCTACGGCTCCATGGGGGTCATCAACCTCGCCCATGGCGAGTTCGTCATGCTCGGCGCCTACGGCTCCTGGTTCCTGCAGAGCATGTTCGGCGTCCCGTTCCTGCCCTGCCTGGTGCTGGTCTTCCTCATGGTGGCCGCCGCCGGCTGGCTGGTCGAGCGCGGCATCGTGCAGTTCTTGTACCACCGGCCGCTGGACACGATCCTGGCGACCTGGGGCATCGGCATCATCCTGCAGCAGGCGATCCGCCTGTCGGCCGGGGCGGAGCTGCGCTACGTCCAGACGCCGGACTGGCTCTCGGGCAGCGTCGACGTCTTCGGCGTCGTGGTCGCCAGCTACCGGCTGTTCATCCTGGCGGTGACCGGCGGGCTGCTGGTGCTGACCTGGTACGTGGTCCAGCGCACCGAGTTTGGCATGAAGCTGCGCGCCGTGACCCAGAACCGGGAAATGGCGAGCTGCTACGGCATCAACGCGCCTCGCGTCTTCGGCGCCACCTTCGCCTTCGGCTCGGGCCTGGCCGGCTTGGCCGGCGCGCTCGTCGCCCCGATCAAGAGCGTGTCGCCCGACATGGGCACGAGCTACGTCGTCGACGCCTTCATGGTGGTGGTGGTCGGCGGCGTCGGCAGCCTGGTCGGGACCGTCGCCAGCTCGGGCCTGCTCGGCGGCGGCTCCGCGGCGATCGCCTTCGTCCTGAACGACACGCTGGCCAAGGCGCTCGTCTTCCTCGCGGTCGTCGTGCTGGTGCGCTTCCGGCCCCAGGGCCTGTTCGCCGACCGCGGCCGGCGCTGAGGCACCCGCCCATGCCCGCCGCCGACACTCCCGTCGCCCCGAGAGCATCAATGACCCGCACCAAGTCCCATGCGCAACTCGCGGCCTATCTCGTCTTCTGCGTCGCGATCCTCGCGGTCCCGACCTTCGTCGACGACGCGTTCCTGCTCAACAAATATGCGCGCTACCTGGCGCTCGGCCTCGCCGCCGCCGCGATCAGCCTGAGCTGGGGGTACTGCGGCATCCTCAATCTCGGCCAGGGCGTCAGCTTCGGCCTTGGCGCCTACGCGATCGCGATGCACCTCAAGCTGGAGACGAGCCCCATCCACACCGGTTCGGGCGGGCTGCCCGACTTCATGATGTGGAACAACCTCGACAGCCTGCCCTGGTTCTGGGTGCCGTTCCAGTCCGGCGCCTTCGCGCTGGCGGCCGGCGTGCTGCTGCCGGGGCTGGTCGCGGCGCTGCTGGGCTGGTTCATGTTCCGGGCGCGCATCACCGGCGTCTACGTCGCGATCATCACGCTCGCGATGCTGGTCGTCGTGAACCTGCTGGTGGTCGACCGGCAGGCCTATACCGGCGGCTTCAACGGCATCACCGACCTCGCCTGGCTCCAGGTCGGCGGCGTCGAGTTCGACCCCTACGGCCCCGCCTTCTACTATCTGTGCGCGGGCTCGCTGTCGGTCTGCCTGCTGCTCGGCCTCGCGCTCACCCGCAGCAAGGCCGGCACGATCATGCAGGCCATCCGCGGCGACGGCGAACGGGTCCGGTTCTTCGGCTACGACGTCGCCGCCTACCAGATCCTCGCCTTCTCCGTCTCGGCGGCCATGGCCGGGATCGCGGGCATGCTCTACGCGATGGTGCTGGAGTTCGCGGCCCCGACCTTCATGGGCGTGTCGCTCAGCCTCTCCATGGTGATCTGGGCGGCGGTCGGCGGCCGTGGGTCGCTGCTGGGCGCCGCCATCGGGGCGATCCTCGTCAACTTCATGCAGGGCAGCCTGTCGGAGGCCTTCCTCGACACCTGGCAGCTCCTGCTCGGCGCCATCTTCATCCTGGTCGTCGTCTTCCTGCCGCGCGGCCTCGCGGGCCTGTTCGAGGCCGGCTTCGAGCGGCTGTCGCGCCACCGCGCGTCCAGTGCCGCCGGCGGCGGGGCGGCCGTCCCCCTGGACACGCGCAAGGGAGCCTGAGACATGACCTATCTCGAACTCCACGGCCTCGAGGTCAGCTTCGACGGCTTCAAGGCGGTCAACGGCCTGGACCTCTCGGTCGCGCGCGGCGAGCTGCGCTGCCTGCTCGGCGCGAACGGGGCGGGCAAGTCCACGACCATGGACCTGATCTGCGGCCGGACGAGGCCGACCGGCGGGCGCATCCTCCTCGACGGCCGGGACATCACCTACGAGCCCGAATACGAGCGAGCGCGCCGCGGCGTCGGGCGCAAGTTCCAGGTGCCGAGCGTGTTCAAGGAGCTCACCGTCCGCGAGAACCTGGACGTCGCCCGGTCCCGGCACCCGAGTCCGCTGCGCACGCTGCGGATCTTCACCGGCCCGGCCCTCGACGACCGCGTCGCCGAGGTGGTCGAGCTGGTCGGGCTGGACGACGAGCTCGACACCCGGGCCGGATACCTGTCGCACGGCCAGACGCAGTGGCTGGAGATCGCGATGCTGCTGGTCCAGGACAGCGCGCTGATCCTGATGGACGAGCCGACCGCCGGCATGACCATCCAGGAGACCCGCAAGACCTCCGAGATCTTCAACCGCCTGCGCGGCCGGCACACCCTGATCGTGGTCGAGCACGACATGGCCTTCGTGCGCGAGATCGCGCAGACGATCACCGTCCTCCACCAGGGCCGGTGCCTGTCGGAGGGCACGATCGCCCAGGTCGAGAGCGACCCCCGGGTCAAGGAAGCCTATCTCGGAAGCGGAGGGATCACGCATGCTTGAGATGTCGGCGGTCACCTCGTACTACGGCAGCAGCCCGGTCCTCCAGAACGTCAGCTTCGACGTTCCCGCGGGCGCGCTCCTCAGCGTGCTCGGCCGCAACGGCGTCGGCAAGACGACGCTGATGCGCACCGTCATGGGCCTGACCGACAGGGCCACCGGCCGGATCGGGCTGGGCGGGCGCGACATCCGGCCGGAACCGACCCACCGGCGCGCCGGGCTCGGGATCGGCTACGTTCCCCAGGGGCGCGGGATCGTCGGCCGGTTCACCGTGCGCGAGAACATCCTGATGGGCAGCTTCGCGCGCCCGGACGGCCGGCGCGAGCTGCCGCAGCTCGCCTTCGAGCTGTTCCCGTATCTGCGCGACAACCTGGAGCGGCGGGGCGGCGACCTCTCGGGCGGCCAGCAGCAGCAGCTCGCGATCGCGCGCGCGCTGGCGGCCGGGCCTAAGGTCCTGCTGCTCGACGAGCCGACCGAGGGCATCCAGCCGAACATCGTCGAGCAGATCCAGGACGCGATCACCGCGCTCAACCGCAAGCACGGCCTGACGGTCGTGCTGGTCGAGCAGAACGTCGCCTTCGCGCGCAGGGCGTCGGACCGGTTCCTGATGCTCGACAAGGGCAGGGTGGCCGCCCAGGGGCGGGCCGCCGACCTGTCGGACGACCTCGTCCACCGGCATATGACGGTGTGAGCGGGACGCGCGGCCGGAAATCGCGGCGGGCGCCGGGCACGCCCGAACCGCGCCCCTAAGGGGCAATCGGACCAGGCCCATCCTGATCGATGAAAAAGGAGCAGCAATCATGTTGCATGGTGACATCTCTAGCAGCAACGACACCGTCGGCGTGGCCGTGGTCAACTACAAGATGCCGCGGCTGCACACCCGGGCGGAGGTGCTGGAGAACGCCCGCAAGATCGCCGAGATGATCCAGGGCATGAAGATCGGCCTGCCGGGCATGGACCTCGTGGTCTTTCCCGAATACAGCACCCACGGGATCATGTACGACCCGAAGGAGATGATGGAGACCGCCTCGACCTGCCCGGGCGAGGAGACGGAGATCTTCGCCGAGGCGTGCCGCAAGGCCAAGGTCTGGGGCGTGTTCTCCCTGACCGGCGAGCGCCACGAGGAGCATCCGCACAAAGCACCCTACAACACCCTCATCCTGATGAACGACAAGGGCGAGGTGGTCCAGAAATACCGCAAGATCATGCCCTGGGTCCCGATCGAGGGCTGGTATCCCGGCAACTGCACCTACGTCTCCGAAGGGCCCAAGGGCCTGAAGATCAGCCTCATCATCTGCGACGACGGCAACTATCCCGAGATCTGGCGCGACTGCGCCATGAAGGGCGCCGAGCTGATCATCCGCTGCCAGGGCTACATGTACCCGGCCAAGGAGCAGCAGATCATCATGTCCAAGGCGATGGCCTGGGCGAACAACGTCTACGTCGCGGTCGCCAACGCGTCCGGCTTCGACGGCGTCTACTCGTATTTCGGCCATTCCGCGCTGGTCGGCTTCGACGGCCGCACGCTGGGCGAATGCGGCACCGAGGAGAACGGCATCCAGTACGCGCAGCTCTCCACGTCGCTGATCCGCGACGCGCGCAAGAACATGCAGTCCCAGAACCACCTCTTCAAGCTCGTCCACCGCGGCTACACCGGCAAGATCAACTCGCGCGAGGACGCCAAGGGCGAGGTCGCCTGCGTCTACGACTTCTACCGCGAGTGGATCAACGATCCGGAGGGCACGCGCGCCAAGGTCGAGGCGATGACCCGCGGCACGGTCGGGACCGACGAATGCCCGATCGAGGGCATCCCGCACGAGTTGGCGGAGCACCGCTGAGCGACGGTGCTTGGATCGGGGGGCGGGCCGCCGGCCCGCCCCCATCCCGATGACAGGGGCGGCGAAAGGGAGTATCGGGCGTGGACTTGAGCGATCACCGCATCGTGGAGGAGCCCTATTACCGGGCGGTGGGCAACGAGGTGGCCCTGTTCGAGGCGGCCTACGCGGCGCGGATGCCCGTGATGCTGAAGGGGCCGACCGGCTGCGGCAAGACCCGCTTCATCGAGCATCTGGCCTGGAAGCTCGGCCGGCCGCTGGTGACCGTCGCCTGCCACGAGGACATGACGGCCTCCGACCTGGTCGGGCGCTTCCTCCTGGATGCCGACGGCACGGTCTGGCACGACGGGCCGCTGACGCTGGCGGTGCGCCACGGCGCCATCTGCTATCTCGACGAGATCGTGGAGGCGCGCCAGGACACGACCGTGGTCATCCATCCGCTGACCGACGCGCGGCGCGTCCTGCCGCTGGAGAAGCGCAACGAGCTGGTCCGGGCGCATCCGGACTTCCATCTCGTGGTCTCCTACAACCCCGGTTACCAGAGCGTGCTGAAGGACTTGAAGGAATCGACCAAGCAGCGCTTCGCGGCGATCGAGTTCGGCTACCCGGCCCCCGCGGTCGAGGCCGGGATCGTGGCCCACGAGGCCGGAGTGGCGGACGACGTCGCCCGGCTGCTCGTGCGCATCGCCGGCAGCTCGCGCAACCTCAAGGGCCAGGGCCTCCAGGAAGGCGTGTCGACCCGAATGCTGATCCATGCCGGGCGGCTGGTGGCGCTCGGCGTGCCGGTGGCCGAGGCGTGCGAGACCGCGCTCGTGCTGCCGATCACCGACGACGCGGACGTGCGGGACGCCTTCTCGGCCGCCATCGCCGCGTCGATCGGCTGAGCCGGAGGCCCGATGACCGGTTCGCAGGAAGACGCCGGGGACCTGTCCTTCTCGGCGGTGGAGCGGCGCTTGAAGGCCTATCTGGTCGCGCTGTGGGGGCTGCGGGTGCCGGTGCGTCCAGCCGCGCCGGACGCGGTGGACGGTGTGCCGCGCCGGGTCAGCTTCGGCGACGGGCTGGTCTGGATGCCCGAGACCTTCCGGGGCGTCGCCGGCCAGCGCGCCGCCGACCTGTTCCGCGCCTCGCTCGCCCATGTCGGCGCGCATCTGCGCCATTCCGGCCCGCGCTTTCCCGCCGGCAGCCTGAAGCCGCTCCAGATCGCGCTGGTCTCGCTGGTCGAGGACGCGCGGGTCGAGCGGCTCGCGATGCGCGGCCATCCCGGGCTGTTCCGGGTCTGGGCGCCGTTCCACCTGGCGCGGCCGGGCGGGGCGGCCACGGCGCCGGCGCTGATGGCCCGGCTCGCCCGCGCGCTGTTCGATCCCGCCTACGAGGATGACGACGCCTGGGTCGACAAGGGCCGCCGGCTGTTCGCCGAGCGGTCCGCGCGCTGGGAGGACCCGTCGATCAGCCGCGAGATCGGCAACCTGCTCGGCAACGACCTCGGCCAGATGCGCGTCCAGTTCAACGCCAGGACCCATGTCGTCGAGCCGGCCTACCGGGACGACAACGCCGGCCTATGGGACTTCGGCGGCGACCCGCCGCAAGGCCTGGAGGCCGAGACCGTCTACGAGGCGTTCCGGACCGAGCACGAGGAGGTCGAGGACGGCGCGCCCCAGGCCGATCCCGGCCCGACCCCGCCCGAGGCGCCGCCGCCGTCCGCCCCCGCGGCCCCGCCTCAGGCCGAGGAGATCCTGGCGCCCCCGGTCCGCTACCCGGAATGGGACTACCTGATCGGCCGCGAGCGCCCGGACTGGGTCCGCGTCGAGGAACGCTCCGCCTATGAGGGCAGCGCCGCGTCGATTGACCGGACCCTGGACCGCCACCGCGCGGTCGCCGACCGGCTGACTGCGCTGGTGCGCTCGGCCCGGGTGAGCCGTCCGGCCTGGCTGCGGCGCCAGCCGGAGGGCGACCGGCTGGACCTGGACGCCTGCATCGAGGCGGCCCTGGACCGCCGGCGCGGGGAAAGCCCGGGCACGCGGGTCTACGCGACCCTGGCGCGGCGGCATCGCGACCTGTCCGTGCTGCTGCTGCTCGACGTGTCGGCGTCCACCAGCGACCTCGTCCGCGGCACGACGCGCACGATCCTGACCGTCGAGCGCGAGGCGACGGCGCTGTTCGCCCATGTGCTGGAGGAGCTGGGCGATCCCTTCGCGGTGCACGCGTTCCGCTCCAACGGCCGGGAGGAGGTGCGCTACTACAGGATCAAGGACTTCCGCCGCCCCTACGGGCCGGCGGCGAAGGCCCGGCTCGCTGGCCTGGAGGCCGGGCTGTCGACCCGGCTCGGCACGGCGCTGCGCCACGCCGGGCGCAGCCTCGCGCGCCAGCCGACCCACCGCCGCCTGCTGCTGGTCGTGACCGACGGCGAGCCCTCGGACGTCGACGTCGCCGACCGGCGCTACCTGGCCGAGGACGCGCGCCGGGCGGTCCTGGGCCTGTCGCATCTCGGGATCGACTGCTTCGGCATCGGCCTCGATCCCCAGGGCAGGACCTATCTCGCCCGCATGTTCGGGCAGCGGAACTTCATGGTGATCGACCGGGTGGAGCGCCTGCCGGAGAAGCTGCCCGCACTCTATCTCCGCCTGACGCACTGAACGGGGCGCCGCCCCGTCCGGCAGCGCGGCTTCAGCGGATGCGACGGACCTCGCCGGCCTGTCCGTCCCGGCGCAGGTCGGCGAGCAGGCGCCTCGCCTCCGCCTCCTGCGCGAGGCGGCCGACCCGCACCACCGACCACGACTTGCCGGCCCCGTCCTTCCAGTCGAGCAGATAGGCGGAATAGCCGCGCCGCCCCAGTTCGCCGACGAGGCGCGCTGCGTTCTCCGCGACCGAGAAGCTGCCGACCTGGACCGTGAAGCGCCCGACGTCCCCAGCCGCCGTGGCCGCCGCCGCAGGGGCGGGGGCGGGGGCGGGGGCAGGGGCCGCCGCGACCGGGGCTGGAGCCGGGTCGGGCAGGGCCGCGACCGACTCCGACTCGGGCATGGGTTCCGGCGCAGGCTCGGGCGCCGGCTCGGCCGTGCTCACCGGCTCCGGCGCCGCCTCGGGTTCGAGCACCGGCTCGACCTCCGGCGGGGCGGCTGCGACCTCCTGCATATCGGCGGCCGCCAGCTCCGGCTCGGGCGCCGGCTCAGGGATGGGCTCAGGCGCGGGCTCGGCGATGGACTCGGGCGCGGGCTGCGGCACTTCCGGTTCGATGGCGGCCGGCTCCGGCCCGGCCAGGATGTCCCCGGCCAGGATGTCCTCGGCCGGCGGCATCTCCGGTTCCAGTTCCAGTACCGGCTCCGGTGCGGGCGGCGCGTAGGGCGCCTGTGCGACGACGAGCGTCGCCGGGGCGGGTGGGGGAGGCGCCGACTCCATCATCGAGGTGCTCAGCCACGCCCCCGCGACGAAGGTCGCCGCCAGGCCCGTGCCCGCGAGCACCGCGCGCAGCGCGACCGGTCCGCCCGACCCCAGCGGGGACAGGCCGCGCCGGCGTCTGCGTTCCGGCCGCGGCAGCGGCAGCTCGTCTTGCGTGGTCGTCATGCACCGTCCCCGGCGGATCGCGTTCCCCGTTCGGCTTAATCCGATCGGTCCTTCTCCGACTTTACCGGAATCGGCGGGCCGGGCATAGTCCGTCGCTGTTCCGTTCTTCGCCCCCTTGAGTTGCACCCCGGCGGGTGCTACCGAAGAGTCCGGCGCCCGGTCGGTGCGCCGTCACCTCGAAACGACACGGGAATGGACGCCGCGGTGATCGACCAGGTCGTGGTCCTCTGCCTGCTCGTGCTGGTCTTCGTCGCCTTCGCGCGGGACTGGATGCCTCCGGACCTCGTCGCGCTGTCGGCGGCGGCCCTCCTGCTGGCCACCGGCATCCTCGCGACGGAGGACGTGCTCGGCGTCTTCGGCAATGCCGGCGTCGTCACGGTCGCGGCGATGTTCGTGCTGAGCGGGGCCCTCGAGCGGACCGGCGTGGTCGAGATCCTGGGCGACGCGGCGACGGGCACCGTCGGCGGCAACCGCGTCCTCGCCTTCCTGTTCCTGGTCGGGATCGCCGTCGCCAGTTCCGCCTTCGTCAACAACACGCCCGTGGTCGTGATGCTGACGCCGGTCGCGATCCGCCTGTGCCACCACCTCAAGCTGGCGCCCAGCCGCATGCTGATCCCGCTGTCCTACGGCGCGATCCTGGGCGGCACCTGCACGCTGATCGGCACCTCGACCAACCTCGTCACCGACGGCGTCGCCCAGCGGATGGGCCTGGCGTCCTTCGGCATCTTCGAGATCACCGGCCTCGGCCTGGTGATGGCGGCGGTCGGCATCGCCTATCTCGCGCTCGTCGGCTACCACCTGCTGCCCGACCGGCACACGGTCGCCGGCATCCTGTCCAACCAGGTCCAGCGCCAGTACCTGACCGAGGTCATCCTGCCGCCGGGCTCGCAGCTCGCGGGCCTGTCGCTCGCCGAGGCCGGGCTGAAGACGCTGCCGGGTGCGCGCGTCATCGACGTGATCCGCAACGACGATTCCTTCCGCCGGAAGCTCGACGACGTCCAGCTGGCGGCGGGGGACCGGCTGCTGGTCAAGACCGGCGTCGCCGGGCTGATGGGCCTGCGCCAGCGCGAGGGGCTCAGCTTCGAGGGCCAGCTCCAGGAGGTGGCGACGCGCCAGACCGTCGTCGTCGAGGGGATCGTCGGCCCGCGTTCCAGCTTCGTCGACCACCGCCTCGCGGAGTTCAACCTGCGCCGCCGCTACGGCCTCTACATCATCGCCGTCCACCGCCAGGGCGTGAACCTCCGGGACAAGTTCGAGGAGGTGCGGATGGAGGTCGGCGATGTCGTCCTGATGGAAGGCTCGCCGGACGGCGTCCACCGGCTCGTGGAGGCGGGCGACCTGATCAACCTGACCGAGCCGGAGCACGTGCCGGTCCGCAAGTCCAAGGCGCCGGTGGCGGTCGCGGCCGTGCTGGCGGTCGTCCTGCTCGCCGCGTTCGACGTGATGCCGATCGCGGGCCTGGCGCTGATCGGCGCGGTGGTCGTGGTCGTCGCCGGCTGCCTCGACCGCGACGAGGCCTACCGGGCGATCGACTGGCGCATCCTGTTCATGATCCTGGGCATGCTGACGCTCGGCATCGCGATGGAGAAGACCGGGCTGGTCGAGACGGCCGCCGGCGCCGTCGCTCTGGTCGCCGGCACGCTGGGCCCGCTCGGCCTGCTGGCGGTGGTCTATTTCATCGCGTCCGCCCTGACCGAGGTGGTCACCAACAACGCCGTGGCGGTCGTGCTGACGCCGGTCGCAATCTCGCTCGCCCAGCAGCTCGGCCTCGACCCGCGGCCCTTCGTCGTCGCCGTGATGTTCGGCGCCTCGGCGAGCTTCGCGACCCCCGTCGGCTACCAGACCAACACCTTCGTCTACGGCGCCGGCGGCTACCGCTATCTCGACTTCGTCAAGGTCGGCCTGCCGCTGAACCTGCTGCTGTGGCTGGTCGCGACCCTGGTGATCCCGCTGTTCTGGCCGCTGGTCCCCGTCACGCCGTGACGCTGGTCCCCGTCACTCCGTGACGCCGGTCCCCGGCGGATGGTGCTCGTGCCAGTGGCGCGCGACGTCGATGCGCCGGCACACCCAGACGCGGTCATGGGCCAGCACGTGGTCGAGGAAGCGGGCGAGTGCGGCCGCGCGGCCCGGCCGCCCGGCCAGCCGGCAATGCAGCCCGACCGACATCATCTTCGGCGCCTCCGCCCCCTCGGCGTAGAGCTGGTCGAACGCGTCGCGCAGATAGGCCAGGAACTGGTCGCCGGAATTGAAGCCCTGCGCGGTGGCGAAGCGCATGTCGTTGGCGTCCAGCGTGTAGGGCACCACGAGATGCGGCCGCCCAAGGGCCGTGTCCCAGTAGGGCAGGTCGTCGGCGTAGCTGTCGGCGTCGTAGAGGAAGCCGCCCTCCTCGACGACGAGGCGGCGCGTGTTGGGCGACGTGCGCCCGGTGTACCAGCCGAGCGGCCGGCTCCCGGTCGCGCGCTCCTGGATCTCGATCGCGCGCCGCAGGTGCTCGCGCTCCACCTCCTCGGGGACGTCCTGGTAGTCGATCCAGCGCCAGCCGTGGCTGGCGATCTCGTGGCCGAGCTCGACGAACGCCGCGGCCGCCTCGCGATTGCGCTCCAGCGCCATCGCGACCGCATAGACCGTGAGCGGCAGCCCGCGCTCCTCGAACAGGCGCAGCACCCGCCACACCCCGGCCCGGCTGCCGTACTCGTAGATCGATTCCATGCTCATGTGGCGCCGCCCCGCCAGCGGCTGGGCGCCGACGATCTCCGACAGGAAGGCTTCCGACGCCGCGTCGCCGTGGAGCACGCAGTTCTCGCCCCCCTCCTCGTAGTTGAGCACGAACTGCACCGCGACCCGGGCGCCGCCGGGCCAGCGGGGATCGGGCGGCGTCCGCCCGTAGCCGACCATGTCGCGCGGATAGTCCTCGCCCATGTCCCGTCTCCCTCCCGGCCTCGCGCGGCCAGGATAGCGCGGGTGCCGCGGGTTGCGAGGGGCTTTCGCACCGTACCGTGTGGGGTACTTCGCGAGCATGTGGCACACGGCGCGGCCTCCGGTGTTCATGTGCGGGACACGTGAGCAGCATTGGAGACAGAACATGCTCAGCAACGAAGCCACTCGCCTTCTCGCCGTCGCCCTTCTCGGCTCGACCTTCTTCCTCGGCGCCTGCAACACCATGGAAGGCCTCGGCCAGGACATGCAGGCCGGCGGCGAAAGCCTCGAGGAAGAGGCCGAAGAGGCGGAATGACCTCTATTCCCCCTTCTCCCGTTCGTCCGGGGGAAGGGGGGCCACGCCGAACACGGCATCGGCGACGCCGGGCACGAGCTCCCCGCAGGGCCGCGTAGCGTCCCACGGCAGGAGACCGAGCGTCCCGGCGACGCCCATCGCGGCAAGCTGGTGCGCCACGCCCCGGGCGTGCTCGACATGCCCCATGCCCATGATGCCGACCACGGGGCGGCCGCCGTTGCGATGCGCGGCGGCGATCCCCTCGGCCATGGCCCGATCCCAGACCAGCTGCGCCTCGACGAAGCGGGCAGGGTCCATGTCCGGCCCATGCTCCGCCGCCACCTCCGCCAAGCTGTCCAGATAGGCCTGCGGCGCCGGTGCCGGGTCGCCCAGCCCTTCGCGCTCGGCCTGCGGAACGGCCGCCCAGCCCTCCGCGGCGACGCGGCGCGTCAGCGCGCGCTCGACGTTGAGCGCCACCAGCGGCACCCCGTGCATCCGCGCGAAATGCAGGATCGGCAGGTAGAGGCCGGGGTCGACGCCCCACACCGCCTCCCAGTCGCTCTCCTCCAGGAACTCCGCCACCGTGCTCTCGCCCGCGACCCATCGGTCGAGCGCCGGCTGCACGCGCCGCGGCATCATCTCCAGCCCGATCGCCAGGTCCGGCGCCAGCCCGTGCAGCGCCGCCAGCACGTGGAGCTGCCAGCGGTGATGCTCGGCCTCGTCGTGGCGCTCGCCCAGCAGCACCGCCGGCGCCCGCGCCGCCCGCTTCAGCACCGCGCCGGCGGCGAGCGGCGCGCGCGTGCCCGGCTCGACCCACCGGCCGGCCGGGACGCAGTCCCCGGCCGCCGCGGGGACCGGCCGGATCAGGAGCGCAAGCAGGGCGAGGGCGTGGAGGTAGGGCACGGGCGGACTCCGGATCGTCGGACGAGAACGCTATCTGGCGATTGCCGCCGCTTCCGCCATCCCCGGGCTTGCGCTACCCTGGCGTCATGTCCGAACCCAAGACCCTGATCCTGTCCGGCGCCAGCCGGGGCATCGGCCACGCGACGGTCCAGCGCTTCAGCGCGGCCGGCTGGCGCGTCATCACCTGCTCGCGCGAGCCGATCCCCGAGGAGTGCAAGGCCGATCCGAACTGGACGCACCACATCACGACCGACCTCGCCGATCACGAGAGCCGGGCGGCCTTCGTGCGCAGCGCGAACGAAATCCTCGACGGCGGGCCGCTGCACGCGCTCGTCAACAACGCCGGCATGTCGCCGAAGACGCCGATCAAGGAGAGGCTCGGCTGCCTCAACGGCGACATCGCCGGCTGGTACGGGGTGTTCGAGTTGAACTTCTTCGCGCCCCTGGTGCTCGCGCGCGGCTTCGCGTCCGGCCTGGCCAGGGCCAAGGGCGCGATCGTCAACGTCACCTCGATCGCCGGGCACGCCGTGCATCCCTTCGCGGGCTCCGCCTACAGCACTTCCAAGGCGGCGCTGTCCGGCCTGACCCGCGAGATGGCGGTGGAGTTCGCCCAGCTCGGCGTGCGGGTCAACGCCGTCGCCCCGGGCGAGATCGAGACCGCCATGGTCTCGCCCGACTACGACATGCTGCTGCCGCGCATCCCGCTCCAGCGCATGGGCCAGCCCCGCGACGTCGCCGACACGGTGTTCTGGCTGTGCTCGCCCGAGGCGAACTACGTGACCGGCACCGAGGTGTTCGTGACCGGCGGCCAGCACCTGTACTGAGCGCGCCGGCAGTGAACGGACGGCGGTGAACGAACGGCGCTCCGGGGCCGTTTGCCTCGCAGGCGCCTTTCGCGGCGTCCCGACGAGGAGGTCACGCCGATGCGCATTCCGCTCATCACGACACAGGGCACGATACGGGGCCTCGCCCTCGCCCTGCTGCTCGCCCCGGTGCCGGGCGCGGCACAGCAGGCCCCGGCACTGCAGGCCCCGGCACTACAGGACGACGTCGAGGTCGGCGAGATCACCAGCATGCCGCTCGGCGCGTACGGCGTCGCCGAGGTGATCGGCAAGCCGATCTTCAACATCCAGGGCCTGGCGCTCGCGACGATCTACGACATCGTGATCGGCCCCGACGGCCGGGCGCTGTACGCGATCCTGGCGGTCGACCCGGCGGCCGGCGCGCCGGAGAAGCTGGTCGCGATCGACTTCGACAAGCTGGTGGTGGGGCGGGGTTCCGCCGGCCTCGTGATCGAGGTGCCGGAGACGGAACTGGTCCGCGCGCCGCGGTTCAGCTACGGGACCGGCGCCGGAAGCTAGGGGCGCCGGAAACTCCCCTCATCCCTCCGCCTCGACCAGCGGCAGGGTGACATCGCGCTCGGCGCCGTCCCGGCGCACCGTCAGCGTGACCTGCCGGCCGATGCCAAGCTCGGCGAAGATCGCCGCCATGTCGGACACGGTCTCGACCGGCTCCCCGTTCACCGCCACGACCACGTCGCCGAGCGTCCCGGTCGACGGGTCGATCCCCACGATCCCGGCGTCGGCCGCCGGCGAGCCGGGCATCGCCTCGACGATGATGACGCCGCCGACGCCCATGCGCGCCGCGACCTCCTCGTCGGCGGCGAGGATGCCGATCGCCGGGCGCGGCACCCGGCCCTCGCGGATCAGTTGCGGCACCACCCGGTTCACGAGGTCGACCGGCACCGCGAAGCCGACGCCGGCGAAGGAGCCGGAGCCGGACAGGATCGCGGTGTTGACGCCGATCAGCCGCCCGGCCGAATCCAGCAGCGGGCCGCCGGAATTGCCGGGGTTGATCGCGGCGTCGGTCTGGATCACGCCGGGGATCTCGCGCGGGCCGGCGGTCGGCAGCCGCCGGTTCAGCGCCGAGACCACGCCCGCCGTCAGCGACTGGCTGAGCCCGAACGGGCTGCCGATCGCATAGGCGGCCTGCCCGACCTCGAGGTCGTCGGAGGTGCCGAGCGCCAGCGGGCGCAGCCTCGACACCGCGTCGTCGATCCGCAGCACCGCCAGGTCGTAGTCGGCGGCGCTGCCGACCACCGTGGCCTCGACCGTCTCGCCGCTGGCGAGGCGCACGCCGACGCGCTCGGCCCCCGCGACGACATGGGCGTTGGTGACGACGTGGCCGGCCGCGTCCCACACGAAGCCCGAGCCCGACCCGATCGAGACCGCGCCGGGCCGGCCTCCGGGCAGGCCGCGCGGACGGGCGCGCTCCGTGAAGATGAACACGACCGACGGCGCCGCCGCGTCGAACACCTCGACCGCGCGCCTCTCGACCGGGCCGATCACGGCACGGGGTGCCGTCGGCCGCGGCTCGTCCCAGGCCAGCAGCGCGATGCGGACGTAGCGTTCGGCGACGAGGATGGCGAGGAGGACGAGCGCCGCGGTCGCGGCGAAACGGACGAAGCGGTCTCCCATCGGCTCCAGGCTTTGCGGTGGCGGTCGGGGCGGGTCCCTTCCTTAACCGCCGGGAGTACCGGTTGGTGCCGGAAGGTCAGTCCTGGCGCGTCGCCAGCGCCGCGAACCAGGCCAGCGTCGCGCGGACCTGGGAGATGTCGTGGACGAGCCAGTCCTTCAGCAGGCCGGCTTCCTGCGCGTGGGAGACGTGCAGGTCCTCGAGGCGGGCGAGCTCGGTCTCGAACAGGCCGGTCAGCCCTTCGACCTGGTCGGCCTGGTCGGCCGGCTCCAGCAGGTCGAGGAAGCGCAGCTTCAGCGTGATGACCAGCTTGTTCAGGTCGTCGGAGGAGGGGGCGCGGACATTGGCCCGCATCAGGGTCGTGAACTCCCGCCGGCCGGCCTCGGTGATGCGCAGCAGCGCGTTGTCCTCCAGGCCCGAACCCTCGCCCGAGCCCCCACCCAAGCCCCCGGCCGCCTCGACCAGGCCCTCGTAGCGCAGCAGCTCCAGCGAGGTGCCCAACAGGTCCAGCGAGGGGCCGACGATGCGGCTCGTGAACCGGCGAACGGCGACCGCGAGATCGGCGTAGCGCAACGGCTGGCGCGCCAGCTCGCCCAAGGTGGCGAGCCGCACGGCCTCCTTCGGCATCAGCGAGTTGTCGCGGTACATATCCATCCTCCGGCATTCGCCCAGTCGCCAGAAGATAGGCCCGCTTGCCCGCCATGTCCAGTGATGCGGATGAGGATCATTCGCAATTGATGCCGGAACGCCGCCGGAACGCCGCCGGAACGCCGCCGGGGCCACGTCTGTTGACTGGACGACCGGAAAATGAGGAGACCGTTCGTGAACACCAGACAGTTGCTTGCCGGAACCGCCCTGCTGCTGTTGGCCTCGGCGGTACCGGCGGCCGCGCAGGTGGCGCCCGACCTGGGGCCGCGGCCGAACATCCGCGCGCTCGACGGGGAGTACGACACGCGCGAGACGATCGGCGCCGGGCGGCAGATGGGCGGCCCGGCCGGCGACGCGCTGGCGCGGCCCGCCGACCCGACCAGGGTGCCGATCGGGCCCAGCTCCGACCCGCAGCCCGGCGGCCGCGAGAACACCGCGACCAACGTGATCATTCCCCCCGTGAGCGAGGGCGAGGACGATCCCGGGACCGAGGAAAACCCCGGCGTGCCGTTGCGCGACGGCGACGGGGCGGCTGCGGCCGAGCCGGCGGAACTCAACGTGGCGCCCGCCCAGACCATCATGGGGACGCGAGGCGGCGGCGCCCTCGCCGACTACCAGGTCTACGCCCAGGACCTCGGGGAATATGACGTCTACAGCATGGACGGCGGCGAGATGGGCGACGTCGCCGGGGTCGTCGTCGATGTCAGGTCGGGCCGGCTCGACACGCTGATCCTGAGCCGCGGCGGGCTCGCCGGGGTGGGCGACACGCTCTACGACGTGCCGTGGGAGGCGGTCGCCCGCATCGACCGCAATGCCGAGCGCCTCTATCTCGACGCCGACGAGACGATGCTGCGGCCCAACCCCGAGTTCCTGCCGGGCGGCACGGACCCGAGCACCCTGGAATAGCCCTTCAGGCGGCGTGGCGGATGTCCAGGCGGCTCCAGACGTCGAGCAGGGCATCCACCAGCCGCGCCATGTCCTCGTCGCCGTGCAGCGGTGTCGGCGTGAAGCGCAGCCGCTCCGTTCCGCGCGGCACGGTCGGGTAGTTGATGGGCTGCACGTAGACGCCGTGCCGCTCCAGCAGCTCGTCGCTGGCCTGCTTGCACAGCCGCGCGTCGCCGACCATCACCGGGACGATGTGGCTGGCCGACGCCATCACCGGCAGGCCGGCCTGGCCCAGCAGGCGCTTCAGCCGGGCCGCGCGCTCCTGGTGGCGGGCGCGCTCGGCCGGGCTGCGCTTCAGGTGGCGCACGCTGGCGAGCGCGCCGGCGGCGATGCTGGGCGTCATGGACGTCGTGAAGATGAAGCCGGCCGCGAAGCTGCGGATCACGTCGACCAGCGCCGCCGAGCCGGTGATGTAGCCGCCCATCACCCCGAACGCCTTGCCGAGCGTGCCCTCGATCACGGTCAGGCGATGCATCACGCCGTCCCGCTCGGCGACGCCGCCGCCGCGCGGGCCGTACATGCCGACGGCATGGACCTCGTCGAGATAGGTCATCGCCCCGTGCCGCTCGGCGACGTCGCAGATCTCGTCGATCGGCGCGATGTCGCCGTCCATGCTGTACACGCTCTCGAACGCGACGATCTTCGGGCGCTCCGGGGCCACCTGGCCGAGGAGCTGGTCGAGATGCTCCGGGTCGTTGTGGCGGAAGACGTATTTCTCCGCGCCGGACTGGCGGATGCCCTCGATCATGGAGTTGTGGTTCAGCGCGTCCGACAGGATCACGGCGCCCGGCAGCAGCTTGCCCAGCGTGCTGAGCGTCGCCTGGTTGGAGACGTAGCCCGAGCTGAACAGCAGCGCCGCCTCCTTGCCGTGCAGGTCGGCCAGCTCGCGCTCGAGCATGACGTGGTAGTGGTTGGTGCCGGAGATGTTGCGCGTGCCGCCGGCCCCGGCGCCGCAGCGCTCGATCGCCTCGTGCATCGCGGCGAGCACGTCGGGATGCTGGCCCATGCCGAGATAGTCGTTGGAGCACCAGACCGTCACTTCCTGGACCTGGCCGGCGGCGTCGTGCCGGTAGGCCTTGGGGAAGCTCCCCGCCTGGCGTTCCAGGTCGGCGAAGACGCGGTAGCGCCCCTCGCGCTTCAGGCCGTCGATCTGGGTCCGGAAGAAGTGCTCGTAGTCCATCGTGCCGATCCCGTGCGTCTCGTCTGGTCCGGGCCGTCCCGGCCACGCCCCTATGGCCGCGCTACTATGTACGAGCGATGCCGGGCGCCCCAGCCCTCCGCGGCCCTATGTCGCGCCGCGGATCATGCCGGCATCATAGGGGCTTGGGCGTCCGGATGGTTTGATCCCGGTCAACTCGCCGAAACCGCGACCCCCTTCTCGTGCAGCCAGCCGAGCGTGTCGTCGAGCGCGCCCGCGAAGCCCGAGACCATCTCGTCGATCTCGCGTTCGGAGATCACGAGCGGCGGCGAGAACGCGACCCGGTCGCCCATCGCGCGCAGGATGACGCCGCGGTCCTGCGCGAAGCGGACGAGCCGGGGGCCGGTCGCGAGCTTGGGGTCCAGCGACTCCTTGCTGGTCTTGTCGCGCACCATCTCGACCGCGGCGATCAGGCCGATGCCCGAGACCTCCCCGACCAGCGGATGCCCGCCGAGCGCGCGCAGCCGCTGCTGCAGGTGCGGGCCGACCGTGCGGACATGGCCGACGATGTCGCGCTCCTCGTAGATGTCCAGCGTCTCCACCGCGACCGCCGCGGCGACGGGATGGCCGGAATAGGTGAAGCCGTGGCCGAACGTGCCGATCTCGTCGGACTGGCGCTTGACCGCCTCGTAGATCTTCTCCGAGATCAGCACCGCCGAGATCGGCATGTAGGCGGCCGACAGCGCCTTCGCCATGGTGATGATGTCGGGCGCGATGTCGAAGGTCTCGCTGCCCCAGCGGTTGCCGGTGCGCCCGAAGCCGCAGATCACCTCGTCCGCGATCATCAGCACGTCGTGGCGGCGCAGCACCTCCTGGATCTTGGCGAAATACGTCGCCGGCGGCACCAGCACGCCGCCGGCCCCCATCACCGGCTCGGCGATGAAGGCGGCGACCGTCTCCGGCCCCTCGGCCAGGATCAGCGCGTCCAGTTCCTCCGCGCAGCGCGTCGCGAACGCCTCCTCGCTCTCGTCCGCCCGGGCGAACCGGTAGTGGTGCGGGCAGCTCGTGTGCAGGATGCGCGCGATCGGCAGGTCGAAGGCCCGGTGGTTGGCGGGCAGGCCGGTCAGGCTCGCCGCAGCGACGGTGACGCCGTGATAGCCCTTCTGCCGGGAGATGATCTTCTTCTTCTCGGGCCGGCCGACCGCGTTGTTGTAGTACCAGACCATCTTGACCGCGGTGTCGTTCGCCTCGCTGCCGGAATTGGCGAGGAAGGCCTTCGACATCGGCACCGGTGCCAGGCGGACCAGCCGCTCCGCCAGCTCGATGCTGGGGTCGTGCGACTTGCCGGTGAAGCCGTGATAGAAGGGCAGGCGCCGCATCTGCCGGATCGCCGCCTCGACCAGGCGCTGCTCGTCGAAGCCGAGCGAGGCGCACCACAGCCCGGCCATCCCCTCCAGGTAGCGCTTGCCGTCGTCGTCGAAGACGTAGACGCCCTCGCCCCGCGTGATGACGAGCGGTCCCTGCTCCTCGTGCGCGCGCAGGTTCGTGTAGGAGTGGAGCTGGTACGCGACGTCGCGGCTGGCGAGGGAATTGGTGAGCATGGGAGGTGCTCCGGTTCAAGGAGGCCGTAGGCCGATCCGCGATGCTAGGCGCATCCGGGGCCTCAGGCAACCCAGGTCCGGTAGCTGCCCTCGGCCGGCCGGTATTCGAGGATGCGGTGGTTGTTGGTGTCGGCGACCAGCACCCGGCCGGCACCCCCCGCCCACGCGCCCCCCGCCCACACGCCGTCCACCCACAGCCCCGCCGGCTCGCCCAGCGGCAGGCACACGGGATCGGCGCAGGTGAAGCGACCGCCGTCGAAGTCCTCGGCGACGCCGCGCCCGGGGTCGATCAGGCGCAGTGCCGCGTTGTAGCTGTCGGCGACGAGGATGCCGTCCTTCCACGGGGCCAGGCCCAGGCAGTGCTGGAACTGGGCGTCGGCGAGCGGGCCGTTGACGTGGCCGAAGTCGAACAGCCCGCTGCCGGCCAGCGTCGTCACCGCGCCGGACGCGAGGTCGAGTGCGCGCACCGAGGAGGTCTCGGCATCGGCGAACCACAGCGTGCCGCCGTCGGGCGACAGGGCGAGCCCGCTCGGCTGCGCCAGATGGGCCTCGCTCGCCGTGCTGTCGCGCAAGCCCTCCGGCCCGGCGCCCGCCAGCCGCGCCACCCTTCCGGAATCGAGGTCGAGCTGGCCGAGCTGGTGCGTCCCGGCATTGGCGAAGAACAGCAGCCGCCCGCGCCGCTCCAGGTCCCAGGGCGAGGCCAGCGCGGTCCCGGTCCCCGCGGCCGGCGCCCACAGCACGCCGCCGCGCCTGCCGGTCCCGGCCAGGGTCGTCACGATGCCGCTCTCCCGCTCGATCCGGCGGATCGCGTGGTTGCCTGTGTCGGCGACCCAGACCGCCTCGTCGTCGGCGACGAGGCCCTGGGGCGCATCGAAGCGCGCCTCGCCCGCGGCTCCGTCGGCGAAGCCCGCCTCGCCGCTGCCGTAGCGCGCCAGTTCGGCTCCCCCGTCGTCGAACAGCACGACCTGGTTGTGCCCGGCATCCGCGACCGCCCAGGCCCCGTGTCCGGCCGGCTTGATCTTGCCCGGGAAGCGCAGGCGCCCGGCCGGGGGCAGGGAAGCCGCCGCCGCCGATGCCGGCGCAAGGTCGAGCGGCCGCGGCTCCAGCCGGCCCTCCTGGCGGAAGTCGTCGAGCAGCCCGGCGATGGCGGCCAGCAACCGGTCGGGGTCCGGCTCGCCGGAATGCTGGCCGATCACGGCGCCGTCGGGCGAGACCACGACCAGCGTCGGCCAGGCGCGCACGGCGTACTGGCTCCAGATCTGGAACTCGGGATCGTTGACGACGGGATGGCGGATGCCGTGGCGCGCGATCGCGGCCGCGAGGTTGGCAGGATCGCGCTCGGCCGGGAACTTGGGGCTATGGACCCCGATCACCACGACCTCCTCGGGAAACGCCTCCTCGACCCGGCGCAGCGTCGGCAGGACATGCAGGCAGTTGATGCAGCAGAACGTCCAGAAATCGAGAATCACGAGCCTGCCGCGAAGCTCCGCGAGCGACAGCGGCCCCGGCACGTTGAACCATTGCAGGCCGGGCCGGTCGATCTCGGGCGCGCGGACGGTCGGCATCGGACGGCTCCTGTCGGTTGCTCCGGCAGGGTCCCACGGCATGGCGCCGCGCGCAATGCGTCGGACCGCCCGCT
>NZ_DASYHS010000108.1:0-21619 GCF_035998295.1 Arenibaculum sp.
TGTGAGTACGAGCCCTAAACACCCCTCCCACCACGCCTTCCGTCCCCACCCCCACACCACCCCCACAAACCCCCACACCCCCCCACAAACCCCCACGCCTGCCGCAGACCCCGCGGCCGCGCCCCTGCGGAGCTTGCGTCCGCGGACGCCGGGTGCTATCTACGACGGCTCATTCGGGCGGCGAGGCCGGGTCGAAGGACCCGGGGCATGCCCAACCGCCCCGTCACACTGCCATCCGAAAGGACCGAAATGCCCAAGCTGAAGACCCATAGCGGCGCCAAGAAGCGCTTCAAGGTGACCGCGAACCGCAAGGTGAAGGCCCAGGCGGCGTTCAAGCGCCACTGCCTCGAGCAGAAGAGCCCGAAGATGAAGCGCCAGGCGCGCGGCACCATGGTGCTGCACGACGCGGATGCGCGCATCATCCTCAAGAACTTCCTCGTCAACGCTTGAGCGGGGAGACTGAACCATGGCTCGTGTCAAGCGGGGCGTCACCACCCACGCCCGCCACAAGAAGATCCTCAAGCTCGCCAAGGGCTATCGCGGTCGCGGCTCGACCAATTTCCGCATCGCGATCGAGAAGGTCGAGAAGGCGCTGCGCTATGCGTATCGCGACCGGCGCAACCGGAAGCGCGACTTCCGCGGCCTCTGGATCCAGCGCATCAACGCGGCTGCCCGCATCCACGGCCTGACCTATTCGAAGTTCATGAACGGCATCAAGCGCGCCGGCATCGACGTGGACCGCAAGGTCCTGGCCGACATCGCGGCGCGCGAGCCGGCCGCCTTCAAGGTCCTGGTCGACAAGGCCCAGGCCGCTCTCACCCAGGCCGCGTGACACGACCCTCGGGTCGTGACGACAGCGGAACGAAAAGGGGGCCGGCCCGTCGGGCTGGCCCCTTCTTTGTTTGCATGAGGACGCGATGACTGCTCTCGACGGGCTCAAGAACGAGCTTCTGGCCCAGATCGGCGACGCCGCCGACCTCGCCCGCCTCGAGGAGGCGCGCGTGGCCGCCCTCGGCAAGAAGGGCCGGGTCACGGCGATGATGAAGGAGCTGGGCGGGCTGTCGCCCGATGAGCGGCGCGAGCAGGGGCAGGCGCTGAACGCGCTCAAGGACGAGGTCGCCGCCGCCGTCGAGGCGCGCCGCGCCGTCCTCCAGGCCGATGAGCTCGACCGCCGCCTCCGGGCCGAGCGGGTCGACGTGACCCTCCCGGTCCGCCCCGAGGTCCAGGGGCGCATCCACCCCATCAGCCAGACCATGGACGAGCTGGTCGCGATCTTCGCGGAGATGGGCTTCTCCGTCGCCGAGGGGCCGGACGTCGAGGACGACTTCCACAACTTCACCGCCCTCAACTTCCCGCCGGGCCATCCCGCGCGGGAGATGCACGACACCTTCTACCTGCCCGATGCGGCCCCCGGGGACGACGGCGAGCGCAAGCGCATGCTGCTGCGCACCCACACCTCCCCGGTCCAGGTCAGGACCATGCTGACCGCGACGCCGCCGATCCGCATCATCGCGCCGGGCCGGACCTACCGGTCCGACTACGACATGACGCACACCCCGATGTTCCACCAGGTCGAGGGGCTGGTGATCGACGAGAAGAGCCATATGGGCCACCTGAAGGGCTGCCTCGTCGACTTCTGCCGCGCCTTCTTCGACGTGGACGACCTGCCGCTGCGCTTCCGGCCGAGCTTCTTCCCCTTCACCGAGCCCTCGGCCGAAGTCGACATCGGCTGCTCGCGCAAGGGCGGGGAGCTGAAGCTCGGCAACTACGGCGACTGGTTGGAGATCCTCGGCTGCGGGATGGTCCATCCCAACGTGCTGGAAGCCTGCGGCATCGACAGCACCCGCTACCAGGGCTTCGCCTTCGGCATGGGGATCGAGCGGATCGCGATGCTGAAATACGGCATTCCCGACCTCCGGACCTTCTTCGAGGCCGATCTGCGCTGGCTGAAGCATTACGGCTTCGTCCCGCTCGACATCCCCTCGGTGGCTCGCGGCCTGACGCGTTAAGGAAGCGGAACGATGAAGATCACCCTGTCCTGGCTGAAGGACCACCTCGAAACCGAGGCCGGCGCCGACGCGGTCGCGCAGCGGCTCACGGCGCTCGGCCTGGAGGTCGAGGAGGTCGTCGACCGCTCCCGCGACCTGGCGGCGTTCAAGGTGGCGCGGGTCGTCTCGGCGGAGAAGCACCCGAACGCCGACAAGCTGAGGGTCTGCACCGTCGATACCGGGTCCGAAACGGTTCAGGTCGTATGCGGCGCCCCCAACGCGCGCGCCGGCATGAAGGGCGTCTTCGCGCCGGTCGGGACCGTGATCCCGGGGACGGGCGACTTGCTGAAGAAGGGCGTGATCCGGGGGGTCGAGTCCAACGGCATGCTGTGCTCGGAACGCGAGATGGGCCTGTCGCAGGAGCATGACGGCATCATCGATCTGCCCGAGGACGCGCCGGTCGGCGAGCCCTTCGCCCGGCTGTTCGGCCTGGACGACCCGCTGATCGACATCTCCCTGACCCCCGACCGGGCCGACTGCGCGGGCGTGCGCGGCATCGCCCGCGACCTGGCGGCGGCCGGCATGGGGCGCCTGCGCCCGCTCGACTACGCGCCGGTGCCCGGCGCCTTCGCCAGCCGCACCGCGGTGACGCTCGATTTTCCGGACGGCGACACGACGCCGTGCCCTCTGTTCCTCGGGCGCTCGATCCGGGGCGTGCGCAACGGGCCGAGCCCGCGCTGGCTGCAGGACAAGCTGGCCGCGATCGGGCTGCGGCCGATCTCGGCGCTGGTCGACATCACCAACTACATGACGCACGACCTGAACCGCCCGGCCCACGTCTTCGACGAGGGCAAGCTGCGGGGCGGGCTGAGCCTGCGCTTCGCGCGCCCGGGCGAGACGCTGGACGCCCTGAACGGCAAGGCCTACGCGCTCGAGGACGGGATGACCGTCATCGCCGACGGTTCCGGCGTGCTCAGCCTCGGCGGCATCATGGGCGGCGAGAGCACCGGCTGCACCGAGCAGACGACCGAGGTCTTCCTGGAGATCGCGCTGTTCGACCCGATCCGCACCGCGCAGACGGGACGCCGGCTCGGCGTCGAGAGCGACGCCCGCTACCGGTTCGAGCGCGGCGTCGACCCGGCCTTCGCCTTCGAGGGGCTGGAGATCGCGACCCGGCTGATCCTCGATCTGTGCGGCGGCGAGGCGAGCGAGCCGGTGGTCGCGGGCGCCGTCCCCGACCATCGGCGCACGCTCACCCTGCGCCCGGACCGCGTGCTGACCCTGGGCGGCGTCGAAGTGCCCGCCGACCGGCAGCTTTCCATCCTGGCCGAGCTCGGCTTCCGGCCGGAGCGCGGCGCGGACGGGCTGATCCACGCCGTGGTGCCGAGCTGGCGCGCCGACGTCCACGGCGAGGCCGACCTGGTCGAGGAGGTGCTGCGGGTCTGGGGCTTCGACCACATCCCCGCGACCCCGCTGGAGCGGACGGCGACCGTGTCCCGGCCGGCGCTCGACGAGCGCCAGCGGCGCGTCGGCGCGGCCAAGCGCGCCCTGGCGGCGCGCGGCCTGTTCGAGGCGGTCACCTGGTCGTTCATGGACGGCGCGCGGGCCGAGCTGTTCGGCGGCGTCCATCCCGGGCTGAGGCTGCTGAACCCGATCAGCGCCGATCTCGACGTGATGCGGCCCAGCATCCTGGCGAACCTGATCCAGGCGGCCGGCCGCAACGCCGACCGCGGCTTTCCCGACCTCGGCCTGTTCGAGGTCGGGCCGGCATGGCGCGACCCGTCTCCCGGCGGGCAGGACACCGTCGCGGCCGGGCTGCGCGCGGGTGCCGCCGCGGCGCGCGGCTGGGCGGGGCCGCAGCGCCCGGTCGACGTGTTCGACGCCAAGGCCGATGCCCTGGCCGTCCTGGACGCGGCCGGGGCGCCGAGCGCGAACCTGCAGGTCACGGCCGATGCGCCGGGCTGGTATCATCCCGGCCGCTCCGGCGTGTTCCGGCTCGGCCCGACGGTGCTGGCGCGCTTCGGCGAGATCCACCCCGCCGTGTCGGAGGCGCTGGGGGTCAAAGGGAGCATCGTCGGCTTCGAGGTCCTGCTCGATGCCGTTCCCATGCCCAAGCGGCGCTCCGGGACGGCGCGCCCGCTGCTCCGGCTCTCGCCGTTCCAGCCGCTCGAGCGCGACTTCGCCTTCATCGTCGGCGAGGACGTCGAGGCCGACCGCCTGGTCCGGGCCGCGCGCGGCGCCGACAAGGCGCTGATCGCCGACGTCGCCGTCTTCGACGTCTATCGCGGCCCGGGGCTGGAGCCCGGCACGAAGTCGGTGGCGCTCTCCGTGACCCTGCAGCCGCGCGAGCGCACCCTGACGGAGGAGGAGATCGAGGCGGTCGGCGCCCGCGTGGTCGCCGCCGTCGCCAAGGCGACCGGCGCCGTCCTGCGGCGCTGAGCGCGCTTGCGCGCACCCTGCGTCCCCCGCCTGGGCGGGGGACGCAGGGCGACGGTCAGATCAGGTATTCGTCGAGCGCGAACTCGTCGTTGGACAGGGTCCCGTTCTGGTCCTCGTCCCAGGTCGCGAACAGCTCCTCGTCCATGAACTCGTTGCGGTCGAGCATCTGGTTGCCGTCCTGGTCGAGCTGGGCGAAGAGCTGGCCGCCCCCCTCGTCCATGCAGGCCGTGAACTCGTCGCTCGTCAGCATGTCGTCGCCGGTCTGGTCCCATTCGTCGAACAGCGAGTCGGAGACCTCGAGGAACTCGCCGTCGCCGATCAGGCCGTCGCCGTCCGTGTCGAAGGTGGCGTAGGAGGGGCAGGCCGCGGCGGTCTGGGCGGCCGTTTCCCCGCCGAACATGTCGTCGAGGCCGAGTTGTGCGCAGCCGCTCGCGGTGAATGCGGCGAGGATGGCGATCATGGGAAGGCGGACCATGCGATTTCTCCCTTCTCCTGGGTTGGCCGGGCGCTGAAGACGCGCTCCGCGTGCCAAACCGCCGCTCGGTTGAAACGTTCCTCATCCCTCATGGGAGAGCACCCCGAGCGCCCCGTTTTGTCACGAGCGCTCGCACCCGTGGTGCTGGCAATAGGAGGTCCGGGCGGACGGCATCCGACCGTCCCGGACACCTGGTTCCCACCACCGATGGATCCCATGTTCCGAGCCCTGCTCACGCTCGTCCTGCTGGTCGCCTCATTGCTGTCGGCACCCCGGGCCGACGCCGAATCCGTGACCGCATCCTTCTCCAGGGCCGTCGGAGGCTGGGAGAAGGTGCTGAACCGCGCCGCCGAGCGGCTCGACGGCCGCGACTTCGCCGACGCCGATCTCGAGGCGCTCCGGGGCGAGCTGTCGGCCGTGTTCAACGAGGCGCGCGCGGCCGGCGCGGCCGCCAGCGGCAGCCTCGCCCAGACCCGCCAGCTCCTCGACGCGCTCGGCCCGGCACCGGCCGAAGGGGCCGGGACCGAGTCGCGCGAGGTCGGGGCCGAGCGCGGGCGCCTCGCGGGCGAGCTGGCGGTGCTGGACGGGCGCGTGCGGCAGGCCGAGCTGGTCGCGACCCGTGCGGACATCCTGATGCGCACGGCCACCAACCTGCGCATGGACCAGTTCAAGCAGAACCTGCTCAAGCGGGAGCGGCTGCCGGTCTCGATGGAAACCTGGAAGGAGGTGCCCGCGCAGCTGACCTTCCTCGGCGACCGCATGCGCCGCGCGATCGTGCTGGCGCTCGGGTTCGACGCCTGGGACTACCGGCTCTCCGGGCTGGGCGCGCTGGCGCTGGCCTCGCTGGGCTTCGCCTGGACCGGGCGGCGCTGGCTGCTTCGCCGCTGGGGCCATCGCCCAGTCGCCTCGCCGCCCGGCTACCGCCAGAAGGTCGTCGCCGCGGCGGTCGAAGCCGTCGCGCGCTGCCTGCTGCCGGTCGTGCCCACGCTCGCGACCTCGCTCGCGGTGCTGGCCATGCTCGGCGGCGATGCGGCGCTGGCGCCGCTGGTCGCCGCCGTCACCGCCGGCAGCGGCGGCCTCGTCTTCTTCTTCCTGATCTCCGGCCTCGCCCGGGCGACGCTCGCTCCCGACCACGCCGACTGGCGCCTGGCCGAGATCGGCGACGACTGCGCCCGGCCGATGGCGCACCGGGTCACGGTCTTCGCCGCCGGGCTGGCGGTCGCCGGGGGCGTCTTCACGATGTTCCAGCTCCAGCTCGCCCCGCCCGAACTGGCCGCGGTCGCCGGCTTCGCGGTCCAGCTCGTCGCGACGCTGACGCTGTTCCCGCTGCTGCCGAGCCGCTTCTGGAGCCCGGAGGCCGGCGAGGGCGGCTGCGGCTGCGAGCCGGAGGCGCCGGCCGAGGACGCCGGGACCGGCCCGGTCGCGACCTTGCGCCAGCAGTCCCGGCGCGGCCTGCGGCTGCTCGCGGCGCTGACCGCGGTCTCGACCCTGGCGGCCTCGGCGGCCGGCTACCACAACCTGTCGGTCTACGCCGCGACCCTGGCGCTGGCGGCGCTGGCGCTCGGCGGCATGCTGCTGCTGCTGCGCGGCGTGCTGCGCGAACTGGTGTCGCTGCTGGTCGAGGAGCAGTCCGGGCCGATCGCGTCGATCCGGCGCACCGTGATCCGGACCGACAGCGGGCTGAAGGCCTTCGACTGGGTGACCCGCTCGCTGCTCGACATCGTGCTGCTGGGCGTCGGCCTCGTCGTCCTGCTGCCGCTAAGCGGGATGGACTGGGCCGAGCTGCGCGGCCTCGCCGAAGGGATCTGGCGCGGCGTGACCATCGGCGGCATCCGCATCGCCCCGGCCGACATCCTGACCGCGGCCGCCAGCTTCGCCATCGTCGTCACCGTGACCCGGTTCGTCCAGCGCCAGCTCGACGAGCGCGTGCTCCAGCGCCTGCAGATCGACCGGGGCGTCCAGCATTCGATCCGGACCGGCATCGGCTATCTCGGCGTCGCGATCGCGCTGCTGGCGGCGGTCGGCTCGCTCGGCCTCGACCTCTCGAGCCTGGCGCTGATCGCGGGCGCGCTGTCGGTCGGCATCGGCTTCGGCCTGCAGGCGGTGGTCAGCAACTTCGTCGCCGGCCTGATCCTGCTGGTCGAGCGCCCGATCAAGGTCGGCGACTGGGTAGTGGTCGGCGACAAGGAGGGGCTGGTCAAGCGCATCAGCGTCCGCTCAACCGAGATCCAGACCTTTCAGCGGGCTTCCGTCATCATTCCGAACTCCGAGCTGATCTCGTCCTCGGTGCTGAACTGGACGTTCAAGGACAGGTTCGGGCGCGTCGAGATCCGGGTCGGCGTCGCCTACGGCACCGACCTGCGCAAGGCACGCGACCTGCTGCTGTCCTGCACCGTGGGCGACCGGCGGATCAGCCGCACGCCGGCGCCGATGGCGGTGCTGCGGGACTTCGGGCCGAGCGCGCTGGAGTTCGAGCTGCGGTGCTTCGTCGGCGACGTCGACAACTCGCTCGCGGTGCAGAGCGACCTGCGCTTCGCGATCGCCGACGCCTTCGCCCAGCACGGGATCGAGATCCCCTACGCCCAGCAGGTCGTCCACATGCCGCAGATCGAGGCGTTGCGCGCGCTCGCCGAGAGCAGGTCGTTGGCGAAGGCTGTGGCCGTCCCGGACGAGCCCGCCAACGACAAGCCGGCACTCAGGGCCGGCGGCATGGCCTAGTCGGCGCCCTGCTTCGTCTCGTCGGTCTGGTGGCGCATGATCAGCGGCATCTGCAGGGCGCTGAACAGCAAGGTCAGCGGCATGATGCCGAAGACCTTGAAATTGACCCAGGCATCGGTCGCCATCGTGCGCCACACGACCTCGTTCAGCACGGCGAGCACGACGAAGAAGCAGGCCCAGCGCAGGCTCAGCTTGCGCCATCCCTCCTCGTCGAGGCTGAGCACGGTGCCGAGCAGCGGCTTCAGCACGTTGCGGCGCAGCGCCAGCCCGGCGAACAGCACCGCGGCGAACAGCAGGTTGACGACCGTCGGCTTCAGCTTGATGAACAGCGCGTCGTCGAGCCAGACGGTCAGCCCGCCGAACAGCAGCACGAAGAAGCACCCGACCAGGGGCATGATCGGCAGCCGCCGCTCCAGGTGCCAGGAGAACAGCAGCGAGACCGTGGTCGCGGCCATGAAGACGCCGGTGCCGGCGATGATGCCGGCCTGGGCGTTGGTGACGAAGAACGCGGCCAGCGGCCCGCCTTCGACCAGGAGTCGGATAAGGGGTGTCACGCGCTAGTGATAGCCGACCCGGGCGCCGGCATGAAGTGCGAATGAGGGCGGCGGGGCCATCTTCGTCTCCTGGCAGGAAATGTTGGAATTTTGGCGTTGCTGCCAAAGGGGAGGGCCGGCGATGCTGTGGCCATGCCTTCGCCCCCGTTCGCGTCCCCGAAAGCCGCCGTGCTGGCCTATCCCGACGTCCAGGTCCTGGACGTGACCGGGCCGCTGCAGGTCTTCAGCCATGCCGGCCTGTCGGTCGAGGTGATCGGGCTGGAGGAAGGGCCCTTCGCGTCGTCCTCGGGCATCCGGCTCGTCGCCGACCGCGGCTTCCGCGACGTCGACCCGGCTTTGCACGGGCTCGACACGCTGCTGGTCGCGGGCGGGTCGGGACACGAGGCGGCCGCCCGCGATCCGGACCTGCTGGCTTGGCTGCGGGCCATGGCGCCGCGCGTCCGGCGGATCGGGTCGGTGTGCACGGGGGCGTTCGTCCTCGCGGCGGCCGGCCTGCTCGACGGACGCCGCGCCGTCACCCATTGGCAGTGGTGCGACCGGTTCAGCGCCGCGCATCCCGGCGTGCGGCTGGAGCCGGACGCGCTGCACCTGCGCGACGGCAACGTCTACAGCTCCGCCGGGGTGACCGCCGGCATGGACCTGGCCCTCGCCATGGTCGAGGAGGACCAGGGCCACGCGGCCGCGCTGCGCGTCGCCCGCCAGCTCGTCCTGTTCCTGAAGCGCCCCGGCGGCCAGTCGCAGTTCAGCGCCCATCTCGCCGCCGCCGCGCCGGAAGGCGGCCCGGTCCGGCGCATCCAGGACTGGATCGTCGCCAATCCGGTCGCCGACCTGCGGGTGGAGGCGCTGTCGATGCGCGCCGGCATGAGCCCGCGCAACTTTGCGCGCGTGTTCCTGCGCGAGGCCGGGACCACGCCCCAGAAATTCGTCGAGCACGCGCGCCTCGACGCGGCGCGTCGCCGGCTGGAGCTGCTGCGCGAGCCGGTCGAGCGGACGGCCGAGGCGTGCGGCTTCGGCACCGCCGAGACGATGCGCCGGGTGTTCCTGCGCCGCCTCGGCCTGACGCCCCAGGATTACCGGTCGCGCTTCCGCGACCTGCCCCCGACCCATCCCGCCCCGGAGAACGACGCCGATGTGGCTCCTGCGTGAGGGCCGCGACGCCCTCGTCCTTTCGATCGCCCAGGCGCTATTCTGGGCGGGACTGATGATGAGCATCACCTTCACGGGACTGGTCGGGCTGAGCCTGGCTCCGTCGCCGTCCCTGGCGACCCTCCCGGTCGCGCTGCTGACCGTCGCCAACATCGCCGCCGCCGGGCCGATCTCGCTGCTGATGCAGCGCCTCGGCCGCCGCGCGGGCTTCGCGCTCGGTGCCTTCGCCGGGGCCGCCGGCGGCTGCGTGGCCGCCCTGGGCATCGCCCAGGGCAGCTTCCTCGTCTTCTGCATCGGCAACCTGCTCCTCGGCGCCTTCCAGGCGGCGAGCCAGTACTACCGCCTGGCGGCCGCCGACGAGGTCGCGCCGGAGCGCCGCGCGCGCGCGGTGTCGGTCGTGATGGCGGGCGGCGTCGCCGCGGCCCTGATCGCACCCCCGCTCGCGGTGTGGACCAAGGACCTGCTGGGCACGGCCCAGTACGCGGGCTCGTTCCTGGGGCTGGCGGCGCTCGCCGTCGCGACCCTGGTCCCGCTGGCCTTCCTGTCCGCCCGCCGGCCGGCGGCGGCCGGCGGCAACGGGCAGGGCACAGCGCCGGCCCCGCGCCCGCTCGCGGCCATCCTGCGCCAGCCGATCTTCATCGCCGCCTTCGTCAACGTCGCCGTCGGGCACGCGGTCATGGTCCTGGTGATGCACGCCACGCCGCTCGCCATGGTGGCCGCCAGCCACGGGGTCGCGGACGCCGCCGACGTGATCCGCATCCACGTGCTCGGCATGTTCGTGCCGTCCTTCTTCTCCGGCCGGCTGATCGAGCGGTTCGGCGCGTCGCGCGTCGCGGTCCTGGGCGTCGCGGCGCTGGCCGCCAGCGTCGCCTCGTCGGCGACCGGCCTCGGCTACGGGCACTTCCAGGCGGGGCTGCTGCTGCTCGGCATCGGTTGGAACTTCCTGTTCGTCGCCGGCTCCACCCTGCTGACCCGGTCCCATGCGCCGGAGGAGCGCGGCCGTGTCCAGGGCGTGTTCGAGATGGCCGTCGCCGCCTGCGCGGCGGCCGCTTCCTTCGGCTCGGCCGGCCTGCTCCACGTGCTGGGATGGCAGGCCGTCAACCTGGGTGCCCTGCCGCTGCTCCTGCTGGCGCTGGTCGTGACCGCCTGGTACGCCGCCCGCACGCGCACGCCGCGCATGGCGTGACGCCCGTTCAGCCCCGGGACGCGATGAGGGCCGCCGAGCCCATCATCAGTCCCGCGGCGGTCCGGTTCACGACCCGCATGCGTCCGGGCGAACGGACGAACGCCCGGGCTTTCGACGCCGCCGCCAGATAGGCCGCCTGCACGGACAGGTCGATCAGGAGGCCGAGCGCGAGGATGATCGCGATCTGAGGCCCGGACAAGGCGGTCATGTCGAACACATGGGGAAGGACCGCGCCGAAGAACACGACGGCCTTGGGGTTTCCGAGCGTGATCGCCGCTCCGGCCAGCAGCCCGCCTCCGCCGGCGCGCGGGGCCTCCGCCCGTCCGTCGGGCCGGGAGCGCCACAGCATCCATGCGACGAAGACGAGATAGCCGACGCCGAGCCATTTGACGGCCAGGAAGACGCCTTCGAAGCGCAGCGCCAGGGCCGAGAGGCCGAAGACGGCCGCGCACAGCCAGACCGCGTTGCCCGAGACCATCCCGAGCAGGAAGGGCACGCTCGACGCCCCTCCCCGCGACAGCACCTGGGCGATCAGCGCTCCTTGCGCCGGGCCCGGAATGGCGGCGGCCAGGGCGAACGGAACGACGAACAGCCAGAGGGCGGCGAGGTCGATCATGCGGTGGTCCCCCCGAGTTCGGATCTCGCCACTACGGCATATCGGCGGGCTTCGGGCAAGGGCATGGCCGGACCGGCGCCTGCGGCCTTCAGGCGAATCTCAGCGCGGCGCCGCCACCCGCGACCAGCAGGGCGGCGACGATCCTGGGACGGCCGAACGGCTCCTTCAGCAGCACCGTCCCGATCAGCGCCGCGAAGACGACGGAGACCTCGCGTAGGGCCGCGATCGGGGCGATCGGCGCCTGGGCCATCGCCCACAGCACGATGCCGTAGGCGCCCAGGCTGGCGCCGCCACCGCCGAGCGCGCGCCGCCAGTGCCGGCGCGCATGGTGGAGGATGCGGCCCCTCGACAGCGCCAGCGCCATCAGGCAGGGCGGCAGCGCGTTCAGCAGGAAGAACCAGGTCACGTAGCCGGCCGGCGCTCCCGAGGCGCGGCTGCCCAGGCCGTCGAGCAGCGTGTAGCAGGCGGTCGCGGCGGCGGTCGCGAGCGCGTATCCCGTCGCCCGCAGCGGCGCCCCCGGGCTGAAGCCCAGCGCCAGGATGCCCGTGCTGATCAGCAGGATGCCGGCCCAGCCCACGGGCGACAGGGGTTCGTCCAGCCACAGCGTCGCGGCGACCGCGACCATCAGCGGCGGCGTGCCGCGCATCACGGTGTAGACGTGGCCGAGGTCGCCGACGACGTAGCTGCGGGCCAGCAGGCCGAAATAGACCGCATGCACCGCGACCGAGCCGGCGAGCCACGGCCATGCAGCCGGGGCGGGCGGGGGAACGACGACGAGCAGCGGCACGGCCGCCAGCGCCGCGCCACCCCACACGAGGGCGAGGTCGGACACCGGGTCGCCGCCTCCCTTGACCATCGCGTTCCAGCCGGCATGGAGCAGGGCGGCCAGCAGGACCAGGAGAACGACGTCGGGTGGGAGCGGCACGGGCACGCGGGGGTGAATGCGGCGGGGGAGCGATCATCGCTCCCCCGGCCCCCCGGTTCAAGGGGCGGTGCCGTGGCAGGCGATCACCCGGACGCCGCGGCCCCGGTCGTCGACCTCCACCAGGTCGCTCACCAGCGCACCGGTTTCCCGGCGATAGATCACGCACATCGCACCGACCCCGACGAGCACGTCGACGAGGTCGAAATGCAGCTCCTCGTTCCGCATGCCGATCGCGAAGTTCTCCCGCACCCGCTGCTTGCCCTCGAGGCGCCCGTCCTCGATGCCCCACCGTCTGACGATCAGTGGCGAGACCAGCACGACGTCGTCGGCGTAATGCTCCATGACCGCGTCGAGATCTCGTCGGTTCCAGGCATCGCACCACGCCTCGGCATGGGTACGGGCGCTCTCCGGCGTCACTTGCGTCATCGGGAATACTCCTCGTCTCGTTCGAGCCGGGGCTGCAGGCCGCGCGCGACGACCTCCGCGAACCGGGCCGCGGGCATCTCGAGGTGGGTGCAGGCGACGGGTATGGTGAGCGGCGCGTGCGCCAGGAGCGGCGACCAGTCGAACAGCGCGTCGGGCACGCGGCGTTCGCCCTCCTGGGCGGTCGCGCGGAAGAAGACGAGATCCACCGACGACCGGGGCGGCCGGTAGGCCCGGCCGATCCGGATGCAGTTCTCGACCACCGAGGCCATCCGCTCCGCCTGGGCCAGGGTGAAATCGGGCGAGACCAGGCCGCGCGCCCGCGCCGTCTCGACCAGGCCGGTGAGCGTCGATATCCCGCTCCGGTCGTCGCCGGGCTCCGGCGGTCCCAGGATCTGGTTCGCGAGCGCTGCGACGACCTCCGCCGGCGACAGCCCGGGCGCGTCCCGGAAGATGCGCGGCAACGGGGTGTCGAGCAGGGCGAGCAGCTCGACCCGCTCGCCGGCGCGGTCGAGCTGATGGGCCATCTCGTAGGCGACGAGGCCGCCGAACGACCAGCCGAGCAGCCGGTAGGGCCCGCGGGGCCGCAATTCGCGGACCGCCTCGACGTAGCAGGCGGCCATCGTCTCGACCGACTCGGCCAGCGGTTCGTCCGGCTCCAGGCCCGAGGCCTGCAGGCCGTACATCGGCTGGTCGGTGCCAAGGCACCTGCTCAGCGGCACGTAGCGGAACGCGCTGCCGCCGGCGGGGTGGACGCAGAAGACCGGCGCCCGCGTGCCGGAGGTCTGCAATGGAACCAGCGCGCGGTAAGGCGACTGCCCGCCGCCGCTCCGGATGCCGTCGGCGAACGTCTCGATCGTCGGGCGGTCGAACAGGGCGCGGAGCGGCAGGCGGGCCGAGAACGCCTCGTTGCAGGCGCCGATCAGCTCGACCGCGAGGAGGGAGTGGCCGCCAAGGGCGAAGAAGTCGTCCTTGATGCCGATCGGCGACACGTTCAGCACCCGCTCCCAGATCGCCTGCAGGGTCAGCTCGTTCCGGTCCCGAGGCGCGACGTAGTCTCCGGTCTGCTGCCGGGCAGACGGCGCCGGAAGGGCGTTCCGGTCGAGCTTCCCGTTCGGCATCAGCGGCAGGGTGTCCATGACCACGATCGCCGTCGGGACCATGTACTGGGGCAGGTTCCGTCTCAGATGCGCACGCAGTTCGCCTGCCGTCGGCGCCTGCCGCCCGGTGCCGGCTCCTGCTCCGGTCGCGGCGTAGCCGGTCAGCCGCTTCTCCCCGGCCGCGTCTTCCCGAACGACGGCCACGGCCGCCTCGACGCCCGGATGGGACGTCATCGCCGCCTCGATCTCGCCCAGCTCGATCCGGTAGCCCCGGACCTTCACCTGATGGTCGAGGCGTCCCAGGAAATCCAGGTTCCCGTCCGCCAGCCAGCTGACCAGGTCGCCGGTACGGTAGAGCCGCTCGCCGTTCCCGAAGGGGCTTGGGACGAACCGCTGCGCCGTCATGCCCCGGCGGTGCAGATAGCCCCGGGCAAGCTGCACGCCGCCGATGTAGAGTTCTCCGGCCACGCCGATGGGCACTGGCTCCATGCCTTCGTCGAGGACGTAGGCCCGCATGTTGCCGATCGGGCGGCCGATGGGAACCGATCCGTCGTGCCGCGGCGCGCAATGCCAGCATGTCATGCCGATCGACGCCTCGGTCGGGCCGTAGACGTTGCTCAGGCGCGCAGCGCTCCGGTCGAGGAACATGCGCACCGTGTCGGGCGGCAGCGTCTCGCCGCCGCACAGCACCTCGCGCAGGCCGGTGCACCGGGCGAACTCACCCGAATCCAGGAGCACCCGCAGCATCGAGGGCAGGAAATGCGTGACGGTCACCTCCCGCGTCGCGATCGTGGACGCGAGGTGGGACGGGTCCAGGTGGCCGCCGGGCCGCGCAAGCACCGTCGCCGCACCCGAGACGAGGGGCCACAGCAGTTCCCAGACCGACACGTCGAAGCTGAGCGGCGTCTTCTGGAGCACCCGGTCCGACGGGCCCAGGCGATAGGTCCCATCCATCCACAGCAGCCGGTTGACGATGCCGGCATGGGGGATCATCACCCCCTTCGGGCCGCCGGTCGAGCCCGACGTGTAGATGACGTAGGCGAGGTTCGCGGGCGTGGCGCCGCCATCGAGGGCGGTCGCCGGGCGGCGGTCGATCTCCTCCGCGTCGTGGTCGAGCCGGACCACGCGGGCCCGATCGGGCAACGGGTCGATCGCCCCCGCATGGGTCACCAGGACCGGCGTGCGCGCGTCCTCCAGCATATGGGCGAGGCGCTCGCGCGGGTATCCCGGGTCCAGCGGCAGATAGGCGCCGCCCGCCTTCAGGATGCCGAGCACGCCCACGACCATGTCCAGGGAGCGTTCCACGCACAGCCCCACGACGACGTCGGGCCCGATGCCCAGCGCCGAGAGGTGATGCGCGAGCCGGTTCGAGCGGCGGTCGAGTTCACCGTAGGTCAGGTACTGCTCCTCGAAGACGACCGCGACGGCGTCCGGGGTCGCCGCGGCGTGCTCGGAGAACAGCTCGTGAAGACAGCGGTCCTGCCGGTAGGCGGTGGCCGTGTCGTTCCATTCGACCAGCAGCCGGTCCCTTTCGGCCCCGGTCAGGAGGGGGATCGTGTCGGCGCGCCGCGCCGGCTCGGCGGCGATTCCCTCCAGCAGCTTGCCGTAGTGCCCCGCCAGACGCCCGATCGTGTCGCGGTCGAACAGGTCCGTCGCGTATTCGAAGGAGCCGTGCAGCCCGTCGGCGGTTTCCCGGATCGAGAGGGAAAGCTCAAAGCGCGTCGTCGCATGCGCCGCCGGTTCCACGCTCAGCCGCAGGCCCGGAAGGTCCGGCAGCCGTTCGCGTGCGGTCTCCAGCTCGAACACCGACTGAACCAGCGGCGGGCGCGACGGGTCGCGGTCGGGCTGCAACGCCTCGATCAGCGTCTCGAAAGGCAGATCCGCGTGTGCCCGCGCCCCGGCCAATGCCGCGTCCGCTCGGGCCAGCAGCTCCGGGAAGCCCGGCCCGCCGGACAGGTCGACCCTGAGGGCCAGCATGGTCTCGAACGGCCCGACCGGACCGCCCGGTCCGGACTGCGGGTATCCCGTCGCGGGGATGCCGACGATCACGTCCTCCTGCCTGCCGTGGCGCGACAGCAACAGCGCGTATGCCGCCAGCAGCACGGCCTCCAGCGTGGTGCGCTCGTGCCGGGCCAGTTCGGCGAGGCGTGACGACGTGTCCGCGCCGAGGAAAAAGGGGACCGCCGCTCCCCGGAAGCCCTGGACGGAGGGACGGGGCCGGTCCGTCGGCAATGCCAGGGCGGCGGGAGCGCCCGCCAGCCGCGTCTTCCAGTAGGAGGCCTGCCGCGCCGCCTCCTCTCCCCCGAGCCAGGCGCGTTGCCGGGACGCGTGGTCCGCGTATTGCGACGGCGGGGGCAGGGAGGGTGGCCGGCCCTCGACACGGGCCGCATAGAGGGCGGCCAGTTCCCCGATCAGGACCCGTACGGAGCGGGGGTCCGCGGCGATCCTGTGCGCGTTCAGCAGCACGAGATGCTCCTCGGGACCGATCCGGACCAACCGGGCCCTGAACGGCGGGCCCGCGGCGAGATCGAACGGCCGCTCGATGTTCTCCCGTACGAGGCGGCGGGCCTGCTCCGCGCCCTCGTCCGGCCCGAGGCCGGACAGGTCGGTCCGGTCCAGCCGGAACTCCGCCGGGTCGCCGACCACCGGAACGGGCCGCCCGGCGGCCGTCTCGAACCGCGTCCGGAGACTTTCATGGCGCCGTACGACCTCGCCCAGGCCGGCCTCCAGCGCCTCGGCGTCGAGCGGGCCTTCCAGCCGCAGGGTCACGGGCAGGCCGTACGCGGTACCCGCGTGGCCGAACTGCTCCAGGAACCACAGCCGCTCCTGGGCGGGGGACGCGACGGCAGCTTCGCCGTACCGCCGCGTCGTGGACCTCGTCGCGTCCATGGTCCGGGTCATCGATCCGTCCGGGTCAGCGGGGTTTGCCGGGTTCGGGCGTCTTCTCGTCGTAGTCGGCGAGCAGGCGCTCGCCCTCGCTTCCGGTCCGACGACGCCAGTCGGCGATCGACTGCGTCGCGGCGGCGTGCAGGACCTGCATCATCTCCGCCGGCGGCTGCTCGTCGATGACGACGCCGTTGCTCCGCATGGTCGCGAAGTTCCGCTCGACCCGGCCCGCGATTGCCGCCCAGTTGCGCTCCGTGGTCTCCCGAGCCGCTGCCTCGATTTCGGCGCGGGTGGCGTCGTCGAGGGCATTCCATGCCTTCAGCGAAACCGAGGCGAAGCTGAGCGGAACGGCGTAGACGATGCTGGAGAAATGGCGCAGATGCCGCCAAAGCTGGCGGCCGGCCCCGCCGTCGCCCGAGGACAGGACGGCGTTGTATTCTCCCGATGCGAGCCTGGGTTCGAGGTCGGAGAACGAAATCACGTTCGCGGTCGTCGCCACCCGGGCGAACAGGTCCATGCTGGTCTGGTCGTAGGTGCGGATTCGCAGCGCCCGCAGCGCGTCGGCCGAGTCGACCGGGCGGTCCGACCAGAGCCCGGTCGGAGGCCAGGGCGTCACGTAGAGCAGCTTCTGGTTCCGCTCCGCGAACAGCTTCTCGTAGGTGGGGCGGGCCACCTCGTAGAGCGTACGGGAATCCTCCACCGAGGAGGTCAGGAAAGGCAGCGAGGACAGCAGGAAGAAAGGGCTCTCGTCCGCGAGCGCGCCGCCGAAGCTGTTCGCCATCGCGTGGCGTCCGTCGCTCACCGCCGCGAGCTGCTCGCGGGTGCGCAGGCCGGACTTCGCATCTGGGATCGGCTCGATCACGACCCGGTCGCCGATCCTGCGCTCCACCGCCGCCGCGAAGGACGCGTCGGCCTCCGCGGTCAGCGATGTCGCCGGATACTCGTTGATCAGCGTCCAGACCACGTCCTGCGCGGCGGCACTTCCCGTGAACGCCGCGACCAGCATCACGGCGGTGAATCGCAGTACGGACTTCATGCGGGAACCCTCCCATGGGAGGAGGAGCGGCGCGTGCCGGATCGCCCGGCACTCCGTCCTTCCTCGTCCAGCTTGGCACTCAGCCATTCGGAAACGTCGGCCAGGGCTTCGGCGGAGATCTCGTGGCCGATCGGGTATTCCCGATGCGTGAGGTCGACCCCGAGTTCCTCCAGCCGGGCCCGCATCCTGCGGCCGACCGCGATGGGCACGATCGGGTTCTCCGTGCCGTGGCCCATGAAGAACGGCAAGCCGGTCAGCGCCTCCGGGGGCGGGAGAGCGGCCGCGATCTTCGGAAGGATGCGCCCGTTGACGTTCGCGCATCCCGCGATCAGCGACGGTCGCGTCAGGGCGATGCTCAACGCCATCGTGCCGCCCTGGCTGTGACCGAGAAGATAGAGGCGCTTCGGGGCATGTCGGGCTGCGAGCGCCTCGACGAACGCCGTCAGCGTGCGCAGGCTCTGCGCCTCCTCGTCCGCGTTGATCCTGGGAGCTTCTCCCGGCACCAGGTCGAAATAGAACCATCGGTAGGCACCGGGGCCGATCCGCAGCGGCGCCCGGACGGCGACGACGGACAGCCGGGGGTCGAAGCCCTGCGTCAGATCGAGGAGGTGGTTCTCGTATGTCGCGAACCCGTGGAGCAGGAGCAGCACGGGAGCGTCGGCGGCATCCGTCCGCGCCGGCTCGCGCGTGACGTAGGAAAGACCGTGCATCATCGGCATCGGGCTACGCTCCACCCACATTCTGGGCCACGTTCCGGGCCGCGTGGGCGCCGACCGCCTCGCTGACGAAGGCGACGAACTCACCGACGGTCGAGAACCTGGTGTTGGCCACCGACGCGTCGTCGAAAGTCAGGCCGTACCGGTCCTCGATGATCACAAAGGTCTGCAGGAAGGCCAGGGAGTTCACTCCGAGCCCGCCCGCGCCGATGGGGGTGGCGTCGTCGATGGTGTCGGCGGCGGCTTCCTGCCTCTTGGCCTTGAGCAGCGTCTCGATCGCGAAACGCCGCACCTCGTCCGTCTTCATGATGGCCTCCGGGGTCGAGATCACGCGGTGGGTTCCAGTACCGTCGGCAGGGCCTCCAGGGAGGCCCGGATATCCTCGTCCGTCACCTCCACGTCCTCCATCTGCCCGTCCAGGTACTGGGCGTAGGCGGACAGGTCGAACATCCCGTGTCCGCTGAGGCAGAACAGGATGACGGGAGCGGTGCCCGCGTCGCGCGCACGCGCGGCCTCCTGGATCGCCGCATGCACGGCATGCGCGGATTCGGGGGCGGGAAGGATCCCCTCCAGGCGGCTGAATAGGACGGCGCTGGCGAACACGTCGGTCTGCGGATACGCGACGGCCTCGATCAGCCCGTGGTGACGCAGCGCGCTGACGAGCTTCGAGCACGCGTGGTAGCGCAGGCCCCCGGCATGCATCCCGGCCGTGCGGAAGCGATGGCCGAGCGTGTACATCTTCTGGAGCGGCGTGATGCCCGACCCGTCGGTGTAGTCGTAGCGGTAGACCCCCCGCGTCAGTTTCGGGCAGGCACTCGGTTCGACGCTGATGCACCGGACCTCGGAGGTTCCGCGCAGACGGTCCTGCAGGAAGGGGAAGGCGATGCCGCCGAAGTTGCTGCCGGCCCCCAGCGAGGCGATCACCACGTCCGGCCGGATGCCCAGCCGCTCCGACTGCGTGCGGGCTTCGAGGCCGATGACCGTCGAGTGGAGGATCGAGTAGGATTCGCCGCTGCCGACGCTCAACTGGCTGCCGTCGTTGGCCAGCGCATCCTCCAGCGCCTCCGTCACGGCGAAGGCGATGTTCCCGGCATCCATCCGGCCTTCGTTCAGGAGCCGCGCGCCGGATGCGGTGTCCGGGCTCGGGCTCGGGACGACGTCGGCGCCGTAGACCTGCATGATCGTCTTCCGGTACGGCTTCTGCCGGAAGCTGGTGCCGACCATGTAGACTTTGCACTCCAGGCCGAAGGCCTGACAGCCTATGGCGAGCGCCGTTCCCCATTGGCCGGCACCCGTGCCCGTGACCAGCCGCTTCGCGCCGGCGGCGGCGTAGTAGTAGGCCTGGGCGATCGCGGTGCTGAGCTTGTGGCTTCCGCTGGCGTTGCCGCCCTCGTACTTGAACCAGATCTGCGCCTGGGTGCCGAGGCTTCGCTCCAGGCGTTCGGCGCGGATCAGCGGCGTCGACCGCCAAGCGCGGTAGCGGTCCCGCACCTCGGGCGGAATGGGAATGTTCCGCTCCCTGCTGGTGCTCTGCCTGACCAGCGCCAGCGGCAGCTGCAGCTTGAGCTGCTCGTCCGATGCCGCCGAGGATTCCGGCGGCAGGTCGGGTGGCAGGTCGAACGGAAGATCGCCGAGGATATTGTACCAGTGTGTGGGGATGTCGTTCTCGTCGGATGAAACCTGCATGTCGTCCCCTCGCATGTCGCGTCAAGGTTCGGGTCATCGCGGCGACGAAGCACGAGCCTTTCGTGCCGAAGGATTGCAACGGCGCCGTCTTCTGAAGCGCAGGCTGTTGAAGGCGAAATGTTGGCTAAATTAAATCGGAGTGTGACTGGATCGAGGCTCGGTCAAAAAATAAAAACCTATTGAATTCTTTCGCATTCGGATTCGATCTTTCTGGAATATTTGGCTATGAACAGCGCTGGGAGTCAATGCAAGTTTTGGTGCCTCACCTTTTCGGCGAGTACATTGAGAGTTCATTGATAAAATTGTTTCATCTGCGCCAAGCGCCAATGAATATTTCCGTATTCGGAATGCCGGCGGCGGTCACCGGCCGCCGGAGAGCGGAGTCCGCGAAAGCGACGCCTGCGGCCGGACGCGCAACCGGCTCGCCAGCGGGGCCATCAGTTGCGGCGACAGGTAGATCGGGAACTGGCTCAGGGCGAAATACAGCCAGACGAGATCCGGCAGGACCCCGCCGGTCGCGGCCAGCATCAGCCCCATGTTGCGCTGCGAGGCCATGAGGCCGAGCGCCAGGGCACGGTCGTGTCCCGCCCGGGCGAAGAGCAGCGCGCTCAAGCCGAGCACGGCGAAGAACACCAGAAACGCCAATGCCGCCAGCCCGATCGTGAGCGCCGGCGCCGCAAGGAACTCGGCGGCGACGTTCTCCATGACCGCAGTCACGAATACGAAGAGCACGAGGACGTTGAGGCCGTTGATCTCCGCCTTGCGGTGCTCGATCGCCTCGACGCCGACGATCCGGCGGACGGCGAAGGCGACGAGAGCCGATCCCGCGAGGATCGCGAGCAGCTTGAGGCCGAGCGCCAGCGGCGCCAGCGTCAGCACGGGTCCGACGAACGCATGGACCAGGAAGGGGGCGGTGAAGGGGATCAGCGTCGTGCTCGCGATCAGGGCGACGAGGACGAGCGTCGCGTCGAGCCCGATCAGCGCCGCGAGCGCGGGTGCGGCCATCATCGGCGAGGCGACGGCCTGCAGCATCAGCGCGAGGAAGAGGTCCGGCGAGCGGGTATCGAGACCGGCCGCGAGGCAGACCGCGCCGAACAGCGCCGGGATCGCCAGCATCGTCCAGGCCGTCGCGCAGAGCACGAGGCCCGGCCGCTCGACATGGCTGCGCAACGCGGCCGTGTCCACGCGCAGGAAGGCGATGCACAGCAGCACGAAGATCGCCTCGGTGACGAAGGGCTTCAGCAGCGCGCCGACCGGCGGCACGGCGATGCCGACGAACACGATGGCGGTTATGGCTCGTGTTCCTTGCCGGCCGAGCCATGCCAAGGCCCTGGCCGGAGCTTCGATGGCGGACATCCGCGGAACTCCGATCGGCGCGGCTCGTGCGCCCGGCGATCAGGCTACGCCGCGGCTGGCCGTGCCGGAAGGTCCATTCTCGGTTGAACGGAGAGGCCGGCCGCTACAGGAAGGCGACTTCCGCGAAGCTGCGGAGCTTGCGGCTGTGCAGGCGCTCCAGTCCGTTGCGGCGCAGCAGTTCCATCGCCAGCACGCCGATCTTCAGGTGCTGGTCGACCCGTTCCCGGTAGAAGCGGTTGGCCATGCCCGGCAGCTTGATCTCGCCGTGCAGCGGCTTGTCGGAGACGCACAGCAGCGTGCCGTAAGGCACCCGGAAGCGGAAGCCATTGGCGGCGATCGTGGCGCTTTCCATGTCGAGGGCGATCGCCC
>NZ_DASYHS010000098.1:0-4507 GCF_035998295.1 Arenibaculum sp.
GTGTTGAGCGGTTCACAGCGGCGGGATGGGGGGAGGTCCTAAGGTCTGGTCACGAGGTCGGGGCGAGGTGCCCCGGCCCGGGACAAGCAAGGAGACCCAGACCATGACGATCCGCCGCAGCCTGCTCGCCGCCGCGACCCTCGCCCTCCTGGCCGGCCCGGCGCTGGCCGGGGGCCTGGAGACGGGTGGCGTCCCGCTCTCGACCACGAACCAGTTCTCGGCGACCAACGTCGCCGCCGGTGAGTACAACTACGCCGACCAGTCGGTGTGGGCCACCCAGCAGGGCGCGCCGGGCGGCTACGGGATGCTGCCGCACGGCGGCCAGGGGATGCTGCCGCACGGCGGCCAGGGGATGCTGCCGGGCGGCCCGCTGGCGGTGACCAATGTCGGCACGGCGACCAACGTCGCGGCCGGGATCGGCAACGTCGCCGACCAGGACGTGACGCTGATCCAGCAGGGCTCGGGCGCGCTGGCGACGACCAACGTCTTCGATGCGACCAACGTCGCCGCCGGCCTGCACAACTTCGCCAATCAGGACGTCTTCGCCATCCAGAAGTGACGAACCGGACGGAGGCGACGCCCAGGACCTGACCACCGACGCTCCGGCCGGGGCCGCAACCCGGCCGGAGTTCCGGAAACCCTAGCCCTGGAGGTGCCTCATGAAGATCCGCGCATTGACGACGGCGGCACTGCTGTCGCTCGTCCCGGCTGCGCTCGTCGCCCAGGAACCGGCCCGCAAGCCGGCTCCCGAGGGCGCACGCGTCTACATCATATGGCCCGCCGACGGCGCGGTGATCCCGGGCGGCGCGCTCTGGGTCCGCATGGGCCTGCAGGGCATGGGCGTGGCGCCGGCCGGGTCCGCCGTGGCCGGGACCGGGCACCATCACCTGATCGTCGATTCCGATCTGCCACCGCTGGACGAGCCGATCCCCAACTCGCCCAACCATCTCCATTTCGGCGCCGGCCACACCGAGGCGCGCCTGGAGCTGCCGCCGGGCCGGCACACGCTGCAGATGCTGCTGGGCGATGAGAACCACGTGCCCCACGATCCGCCGGCCATGTCGGAGCGGATCACGATCATCGTCCCGGAATGACGACCCGGCCCCTCACGCATGGAAAGGAGGAGCGTCCATGATCCCTCTGCGCATCGCCGCCGTCCTGATCGCCGCTCTCGCGACACCGCTCGCGGCGCAGGCGCAGGACCGCAAGGCGGCACCCGAGGACGCCTATGTCTATATCGGCTGGCCGAACGACGGCGAGGTCGTCGGCGGCCGGTTCAAGATCTGGTTCGGCACGCGCCTGTTCGGCGTAGCACCGGCCGGCGTCGCGCATCCGGAGGCCGGGCACCACCATCTCCTGGTCGACACGGACCTGCCGCCGCTCGACGAGCCGATCCCCAACGACCCGAACCATCTGCATTTCGGGGGCGGCCAGACCGAGACCTATCTGGAGCTGCCTCCGGGCCGGCACACCCTCCAGCTGCTGATCGGCGACGAGAACCACGTCCCGCACGACCCGCCGGTGATGTCCAGGAGGATCACGATCACGGTGCGCTGACCCTCACGTCCCCTCGTCCGGCGTGGAGGGCGCGCCGTCGAGGACGAGCCAAGCCCGCACGCAGCGCTTCTTGCCCTTGAGCGACAGGGTGCCGGCCGGGAGCAGCGCCACCTCGCCCTCGACCGACCGGCAGGTGCCCTCGCCGATCACGATGCGGCAATGGGCGAGCGAGCGCGCCGCCACCTCCTTGCCGAGCTGCTCCAGGCGCGCCGCCGTGTTGGCGGTGTCGCCGAGCAGCGAATACTCCTTGTGCCGGAGCCCGCCGAGGCTGCCCGCCACCAGCGGCCCGGTCTCGATTCCGATTCTGATGCCGACGGGGGGCAGGCCCTCCGCGCGCCACCGGCGGTTCAGGCCGGCGAGCTCCCGGCCCATGTCCAGGGCGCAGGCCACCGAGCGGCGGGCGTCCGCGTCGATCTCGGCCTGCGTCTCGCGGGCCACCGGCGCGCCGAAGACCGCGAGGATCCCGTCGCCGACGAAGCGCAGCACGATCCCGTCATGGGCCGCGACGATGCGGACCATGGCGTCGAGATAGCCTTCGAGCCAGCGCAGCAGGGGATCGGGCTCCAGCACCTCGCAGATCGTGGTGAAGCCCTCGACGTCGCAGAAGAGGACGGTGGCCGTCAGCTGCCGGGGCAGCGGGCGGCCGCCGGCCATGAAGGTGTCGCGCTCGCGCCAGATCTCCTCGGCCACCGGCTGGGAGACGTGGCTCGCGAACAGGTCCATCAGAACGCGGCGCTCCGTCCGGCTCTTCAGCGACAGATGCGCCGTCGTGGCGGCGATCGCACCAAGCCAAGCCAGCGATGGAGCGCCCATCGGTATCACCGGGCCGCCGGACGCGACCACGGCGACGCCGGCGAGGCCGAGGAGAGCCACGACGCCGACCGCGACGGCCAGGAGGAGCAGGGTGGGAGCGGCGAGCCCGGCGACAGCGGCACCCCCGGCCGCCAGCGCGGCGACCAGCGCCGCCTCCTGAACGGCGCCGATCCTCGATCCGGCCCGGCCGTCCAGGATCTGGGCGAGGACGTGCCCCTGGATCTCGACCCCGGGCGTGTGGCTGCCGGTCCGCGAGAGCGGCGTCCGGTGCTGGTCGATGCCGGCCAGCGAGGTCCCGATCAGGACGACGCGGCCCTCCAGCCAGCTCCGCGGCAGGATGCCGACGGCGTCGGCGGGATAGATGGGGAAGGGAGCCATGCCGGGTTCGGGGCCCCGGCTCCAGTCGATGCGGAACGGCCGGTCCGGCACCGTCGCGCCCGAGAGCCCGGCCAGCACCGCGGGCAGGCTGGCCGTGCCGTCGGCCCCCCGCGGGACGTGCCAGCGCACCGTGCCGTCGACCGTGTCCTTGGCGAGGTTCGCATGCCCGTGGCGCAGCCCGGCGAGAAACCGCTGCAGGAAGGAGCGCTGCTCCGGAGCCAGGGGCGTAGTCTCCAGCGCCGTGACCGCGACGACGGGAGCGGCGGCCTGCATGATCGCGCGGCGCAGCTTCGCGTCGTGGCCGGGAAGCGTGGGACGGTCGAACAGGATGTCGAGGCCGATCGCGCGCACGGCCGCGGCATCGAGTTCGGCGATCAGCCCGGCCAGGAAGGACCGGTCGACGGGCGACCGGCAGGCCAGGAGGACGGGGCTGCCCTCGCCCAGCGTGACCAGCACGATATCGTCGCGCTGCGGCGCGGCGGGCGTGAAATGGGCGATCAGCAGGTCGCCGGCCAGCTCGTCGGCCGAGCGCAGCGGCGGCACCGCGCGCACCGCCGCCCAGGCGGCCAGCGACACGGCGAGCGCCAGGAATGCGATCGCCGGCAGGCCGGCCGCCGGCCCGCGCCGCCGCGGCGAGGTCATTCGGCGCGCAGGACGATGTGGGCGGTCGCCAGCGCTCCGGCGTCGCGGTCCAGAACGCGCTCGATGCGCGCCAAGTCGTCGGGGCCGAGGGCGGTGAAATCCTGGCCGATCGCCTGCAGGTCCGCGGAGAGGTCGCGTTCGCCCGCGAAGCACTGGACGGTCTGGCCGTCGGCGTGCAGCGGCAGGGGCATGCGCGCGCCGGGGAAGGTCAGGGCGGCGCCGGCTTCCAGCCGCGAGCCGCCCGAGGCCCGCGACGGGAAGATCGGGACCGTCGTCCCGCGGGCGTCGCGGATCCGGCAATGCAGATGCGCGTCGCGGCTCGTCCTCAGCGTCAGGCGGACGGGCTCGCCGCGCCTATAGGTCGGATAGACGCCGCGGTCGGAGGCGAGGGCAAGTTCGATCGGCACCACGGCATCCCGCAGCCGGGCCAGCAGGGTCGCCAACTGCGCGGAGCAGCCTTCGTGCGCCAGGCCGATGGCGAGTGCCGTGGCGTCGTCCGGCGGGACGGCGATCCGGCGTATCTCGACCCCGCCCGGCGCACGGCCGCCGGCCGAAACCTCCGGGGCTTCCTTCCCGCCGCCGGGGTCGGCGATGCAATGCCGGCCCGGACTGCGGGGGCCTGCCGCCAGGACGTCCCGGACGGTGTCCGGCGGCGGTGCAAGCGACCGCGCGGCGCCGAGATCGGTCTGGGAGAACGATCCCCCCGTCCACAGGGCAGCGGCGACGGCCGGCGCACGGTCCCGGGGGGCCGCGTCCAGCGGCCCTTCGAAGGGCCCGGTCAGCGAGACGACGCGGCCGTTCGCCTCCAGGAGGTGGATGCCGGCGCCTTCGGGCAGGATGACGGCCTCGCCGTCCGCCACCACGCGCCCGATCCCGTAGTCCGACGCGGTCGACGCCATCACGACGGCGTCCGCGGTCGCGGCGTCGGCGCCGATCACGGCGAAGCAGGCGAGGGAGGGGGCGAGCAGGTGACGGAACATGGCGGTCGTTCCTCTATGGCCGGTCTCCCGTCCGGGCGGGTGCCCGGACGGGGGTCGGTTCGTCACTTCTGGATGGCGAAGACGTTCTGGTCGGCGAAGTTGTGCAGGCCGGCGGCGACGTTGGTCGCATCGAAGAC
>NZ_DASYHS010000100.1:0-5696 GCF_035998295.1 Arenibaculum sp.
GGCGGGGGTGGTGGCGGACAGGCCGACGAACAGGGCGGCGGCGGCGGCGAGCGTGGAAACCTTCATGATGCTTCTCCTTGTTGGGGCTCGGCTTGGAGCCCCGGGTTGGCGGCACCGGTCTGCCCGGCGTCTTGAGGAGAAGATGCGCCCGACCCCGCTCGACGGGAACGCGGGCCGGGTTGAAGGCACTCTTTCGCCCGGTCGAACAATCCACCCCGTCCGCTACTCCGGATGCGACCGGTGCAGGACGGCCTCCGCCCGGCCGAGCGTTCTGCGGCAGCTCGCGACGTCGCCGCTCTCGTACTGCCGCCTCGCCTCGCGCTGGAGGCGGTCGACCTCCCGCGATCCGGAATACTCCTGCACGAAGTCCCACCGGTCGGGCGCGCAGATGCCGGCAGCGACGGCGGACGGGCTCGGTTCCGTTGGCGCGCCCGTCAGTTGGGCGCAGCCGGCCAGCAGGCACGCGGCCGCCGCCGGCAGAAGAAGCCGGATCATCGTGATCTCCTGTGCAGGCTTGGCAATCCCATCCAACAGTGGGGGCCGTCCAATGGTTTCCGGCGCCGGGACCACGCCTTCCGGCCGCCGGCCCGCGATCGCATCGCCCGCGGAACCCCACGCCGTCCTGCGCGTTGGCTGCCCGGAACTGCACCTGTGGATCGGGAACCAGGCGTCATGTGCATCTGGCATCGGCGGCACCGGCCGGCCCCCGGCGGCCCGCGGATCGGCCGCCGCGCGCTCCTGGGCATGATCTCCGGCGCGGCCGCCGCCCCCCTGATTGGCGGCTGCGACGAGATAGGCGGCTTTCCCGTCGACCTCGTGTCGGACGAGACGGTGCGCCAGATGGGCCTCGAAAGCTGGGAGCGCATCCGCGCCCAGACCGCCGTCTCCGGGGTCGAGGCCTACCAGCGGACGCTGCAGGCCGTCGGCGGGCGCCTGCTGGCGGCCGCCGGCGAGGACCCCGCGCGGTGGGAGATGGTCGTGTTCGCCGGCCCGGAGATCAACGCCTTCGCTCTGCCCGGCGGCAAGATCGGCGTCTACGAAGGCATGTTCGAGGCGGCCGCGAACCCGGACCAGCTCGCCGCCGTGGTCGGCCACGAGATCGGGCACAACCAGGCCGAACACTCGCAGGAGCGGCTGAGCACCGCCGCCGCCAAGCAGCTCGGCCTGCGGCTGGTCAGCGCGGCACTCCAGCTCGGCGACATCCAGTACGCCAACGAGATCGCGGCCCTGCTCGGCATCGGCGTCGAGTTCGGCCTGGTGCTGCCCTACTCGCGCGGCCAGGAGCTGGAGGCCGACCGCCTCGGCCTGTTCACGATGGCCGAGGCCGGCTACGACCCGCGCGAAGCGGTCGGGCTGTGGCGGCGGATGGACCGGCTGGCCGGCGGACGCTCCCCGGCCTTCCTGTCGACCCATCCGGCGCCGCTGGCCCGGATCGAGGCGATCGAGGAACTGCTGCCGGAAGTGACGGCGGCGGCCCGCGCGCCCTGAAACGGCCCGGCCCGCCGATCACCGGGGCCGGCAACATTTCCGGACCCGCCGTGTTTGCAGACGCAAGGCACACCGTCGGGAGAAGGGCATGAGGGCCGTTGCTTTGAACTGCACCCTGAAGCCGTCCGGACAGCCTTCCTCCACGGACGCCATGATCGGTCTTCTGCTCGCGGAGCTCGCGCGCTACGGCGTCGAGGCCGACACCGTCAGGGTCGCCGACCACGACGTGAAGCCCGGCGTCACCTCCGACGAGGGGCCCGGGGACGCCTGGCCAGCGCTGCGCCGCCGCGTCCTCGACGCCGACATCCTCGTGCTCGGCACGCCCATCTGGCTCGGCCAGCCGTCCAGCGTGTGCAAGCGGGTGCTCGAGCGCATGGACGCCTTCCTGGGCGAGACGGACGAGCAGGGCCGGATGGTGTCCTACGGCAAGGTCGCGCTGGTCGCGGTCGTCGGCAACGAGGACGGCGCCCACCACGTCTCGGCCGAACTGTTCCAGGCGCTGAACGACGTGGGCTTCACCCTGGCCGCCAACGCCGTGTCCTACTGGGTCGGCGAGGCCATGCAGAAGACGGACTTCAAGGACCTGGAGAAGACCCCGGAGGCGGTCGCCTCGGCCGCCGCCATGGCCGCGCGCAACGCCGTCCACCTGGCCCGCTTCCTCAAGGAGAACCGGTATCCGGGGCAGTGACCCGGGCGCAGTGACCCCGGCACAGTGATCCCGGCACAGCCACGCGAGCCGCCAGCACGGAACCCCATCGCCATGCCCCTCGACGACGGCGCCCCGGCGCCCCGATACCGGCCGGAAACGCTGCCGGCCCGTTTCCTCCACGTCCGCCGCACCAGCACGGACCTCGTGCGCGGCCTGTCGGCCGAGGACCAGGTCGTCCAGTCCATGCCGGACGCCAGCCCCGCCAAATGGCATCTGGCCCACACGACCTGGTTCTTCGAGACCTTGCTGCTCAAGCCCTTCGCGGCAGGCTACCGCCCCTTCGACGAGCGCTTCGCCTACCTCTTCAACTCCTACTACGAGGGCCTCGGCAGCCGGCACCCCCGGCCCCACCGCGGCCTCCTGACCCGCCCCGGGATCGAGGAGGTCGCCGCATACCGCCGCCACGTCGACGAGGCCATGGCCGGCCTGCTGGAGCGCGGCGACCATGCGGACGAGGTCGTGCCGCTGGTGGAGATCGGCCTCGCCCATGAGGAGCAGCACCAGGAGCTGCTGCTGATGGACCTGCTGCACCTGTTCTCGTGCAACCCGCTGAAGCCCGCCTACCGGCCGGCGCCGCCGGAAAACCGCGCCGGACCGGCGCCGGGCCCCGCGCGCCTGCTGTCGTTCGCGGGCGGGATCCGCGAGATCGGGCACGCCGGCGGCGGCTTCGCCTTCGACAACGAGGGCCCGCGCCACCAGACGCTGGTCCACCCGTTCCGGCTGGCGTCCCGCCCGGTCACCAATGCCGACTGGCTGCGCTTCATGGAGGATGGCGGCTACCGCACGCCGACGCTGTGGCTGGCCGACGGCTGGGCCGCCGTGCAGGCCGGCGGATGGGACGCGCCCGCCTACTGGACGCGCGGGGACGGCGGCTGGACCCGCTTCACGCTGACGGGGGAAGTGCCGGTCGAGCAGGATGCCCCGGTCTCGCACGTCTCCTTCTACGAGGCCGACGCCTTCGCGCGCTGGGCCGGCGGGCGCCTGCCGAGCGAGGCGGAGTGGGAGACCGCGGCCGCCGGCCTGCCGGCCGGGGGGGCGGTCGGGGGGCCGGTCGGGGGCAACGATCTCGCCGCCGGCCTGCTGCGGCCGGCCCCGGGACCGCCCCCGGAGCCACCGGGCGAGGACCCGCATCCGGTCCAGATGTTCGGCGACGTCTGGGAATGGACCGCGAGCGCCTACGCCCCCTACCCCGGCTTCCGCCCGACCGAGGGGGTGCTGGGCGAATACAACGGCAAGTTCATGGCCAACCAGATGGTCCTGCGCGGCGGCGCCTGCGTCACGCCGGCCGGCCATGTCCGCGCGACCTACCGGAACTTCTTCTACCCCCATCAGCGCTGGGCCTTCAGCGGCCTGCGCCTCGCGGAGGATGCATGATGCGCGGAACCCGTCCCCGCCGCGAGCCCGGCCCGCTCGCGGCCGCCCCGCCGGCGGAGGCCGACGGCCGCTTCCTGGCCGACGTGGTCGAGGGCCTGGGGCGCCGGCCCAAGGCCCTGCCCAGCAAGTATTTCTACGACAAGCGGGGATCGGAGCTGTTCGACCGGATCTGCACGCTGGACGAATACTACCCGACCCGCACCGAGACCGCCCTGCTGCACGCGCACGCCGCCGAGATCGCCGGGCTGTGCGGTCGCGGAACGACCCTGGTGGAGCTCGGCAGCGGGTCCAGCGTGAAGGTCCGCGCCCTGCTGGACGCGCTGGACGAGCCGGCGGCCTACCGGCCGGTCGACATCTCGGGCGAGCACCTGCTCCTTTCGGCGGCGCGCCTCGCCTCGGATTATCCGGGCCTGCGCGTCGAGCCGATCGTCGCCGACTACGTCGAGGGCTTCGCCCTGCCCGCCGATACCCCGCCCGAGCGGACCCTGGCCTTCTTCCCGGGCTCGACCGTCGGCAACTTCACGCCGGAGGAGGCGCAGGATTTCCTGCAGCGCCTGGGCCGCCAGATCGGGGCCGGCGGCAAGCTGCTGATCGGCGTCGACCTGAAGAAGCCGCGCCATGTCCTGGAGGCCGCCTACGACGACGCGCTCGGCGTGACGGCGGCCTTCAACCTGAACCTTCTCGCGCGCATCAACCGGGAACTCGACGGCACCTTCGATCTCGACCGCTTCGCGCACCGGGCGTTCTACGACGCCGGGAAGGGCCGCATCGAGATGCATCTGGAGAGCCTGGACGACCAGACCGTCACGGTGGCGGGCGTCCCGTTCCGCTTCGCCCGGGGCGAAACCATCCATACCGAGGTGTCGTACAAGTATTCGGTCGCCGGGTTCCAGCGGCTGGCCAACGGTGCTGGATGGCGGTGCGTCAGGACCTGGTGCGACGCCGAGGGCCTGTTCAGCATCCACCTGCTGACCTTCGGCTGAGCTCCAGGACCGACCGCGCCCCCGTCCCCCAGGGGCGAAAGCCAAGCAACTGCCTTTAACAAGGCGCGGAGCGTCGCCGGCGACTGAGGAACACGCCCTACTGACGCCCGTAGGAGTCGTCCAGTCGCACGATGTCGTCCTCGCCGAGATAGGTGCCGGACTGGACCTCGATCAGCCTCAGGGCGACCTTCCCCGGGTTTTCCAGCCGGTGGACGCAGCCGAGCGGCAGGTAGACCGACTCGTTCTCGCGCAGCAGCAGGCTCTCGCCGTCGCGGGTCACGACCGCCGTGCCGGTCACCACCACCCAGTGCTCCGAACGGTGGAAATGCTTCTGCAGCGACAGCTTGCAGCCGGGCTTGACCGAGATCGCCTTGACCTGGAACCGGTCGCCCGCGTGCAGGGTCTCGTAGGAGCCCCACGGCCTGTGGACGACGTGATGGTCCGTCGTCTGCGCCCGCCCCGCCGTCTTCAGCCGCTCGACCAGGCGCTTCACGTCCTGCGCCCGGTCGCGGCTGGTCACCAGGACCGCGTCCTTCATCGCCACGACCACCGCGTCGTCCAGGCCGACGACCGCGGTCAGCATCCCGTCCGAGCGGACGTAGCAGTTGCGCGCCTCCTGGAACGCCACGTCGCCGACCGCGACGTTGCCGTCGGCGTCCTGCCGGCCGATCTCCCACAGCGCCGACCAGGCGCCGATGTCGGTCCAGCCCGCGCGCAGCGGGACCACCGCGGCATCGGCGGTCCGCTCCATGACGGCGTAGTCGACGGAGATGTTCGGCGAGGCCGCGAACGACGCCTCGTCCAGGCGCAGGAAGTCCAGGTCGCGCCGGCTCTTCGCCAGGGCGGCGGCGCACGCCTCGAACACCCTCGGCTCGTACCGCTCCAGCTCGGCCAGGTAGGTCTCGGCCCGGAACAGGAACATGCCGCCGTTCCACAGGTAGTCGCCGGAGGCGACATAGGCCTGCGCGACGTCGGCGGGCGGCTTCTCGACGAAGGCATCGACGGCGAAGACGCCGTCTTCCGGCCGCGCGGCGCCGCGCCGGATGTAGCCGTAGCCGGTGTTGGGGCCCGTCGGCTCGATCCCGAAGGTCACGAGGGCGCCCTGCCCGGCCGCGGCGGACCCCTTCCCGACCGCGTCGGCG
>NZ_DASYHS010000140.1:0-2189 GCF_035998295.1 Arenibaculum sp.
CCCTCACCTTCCCGCCGCTACGCGGCGGGTCCCTTCCTCTCCCGTTGCACGGGAGAGGAGAAATTCGGGCAGGGTGTTTCTCTTTTTAACCCAGGGAAATTTTCCTGTCAACCGAGCAGGAGGACCGTCGGCGTGCTGGAAATCCTCCAGCCGCCGCACCTGATCGCCGATTCGGTGACGCCCAGGCTTTCGGCTCACCCATGGCGGGAGCGTGTCGGCCGGGCCGGGGGAATTCAAGTGCCGAACCGGCCCGCCCGGGCAGGCGGGCCGGGTTCGGCAGTCGCTCAGGCGCCGCGGGCCACGATGTCCTGGTAGGCCGGCAGGGTCAGGAAGGAGGCCGGATCGTCGCTGGCGACGAGGTTGCGGAACATCGCCGCCGCCTCGCGGAACCGGCCGGCGTCGTAGCGCTCGGAGCCGACCCGCTCGCGCCAGGCCGCGAGTTCCTCCTCGACGATGCGCTCTATCAGCGCCCGGTCGACCGGACGGCCGTCGTCCAGCGCGCAACCGTGGCGGCGCCACTGCCAGACCTGCGTGCGCGAGATCTCGGCCGTCGCCGCGTCCTCCATCAGGTTGAACAGCGGCACGCAGCCGACGCCGCGCAGCCACGCCTCGACATAGCCGATCCCGACGGCGACGTTCTGGCGCAGCCCGGCCTCGCTGCGGTGCCCCTCGGGAACGCGCAGCAGGTCGTCGGCCGTCACCCGGACGTCCTCGCGCTTGCGATCGATCTGGTTCGGTCCCTTCATCACGCGGTCGAAGACCTCCATCGCGACCGGCACGAGGCCGGGATGGGCCACCCAAGTCCCGTCATGGCCGTTGTTCGCCTCGCGCTCCTTGTCCGCGCGTACCCTGGCGATCGCCTGCGCGTTGGCCTCGGCGTCGTCCTTGATCGGGATGAACGCGGCCATGCCGCCGATGGCGTGGACGTTGCGGCGGTGACAGGTCCTGACCGCCAGCAGCGAGTAGGAGGTCATCATGTGCGTCGCCATGGTCACCTCGGCCCGGTCGGGCAGCACCATGGCCGGGTCGGTCCGGAACTTCTTGATGAAGCTGAAGATGTAGTCCCAGCGCCCGCAGTTGAGGCCGGCGGAGTGCTCGCGCAGCTCGTACAGGATCTCGTCCATCTCGAAGGCGGCGAGGATCGTCTCGATCAGCACGGTCGCCTTGATGGTCCCCCGGTCCAGACCGAGCCGTTCCTGGGCCCGGAGGAAGACCTCGTTCCACAGCCGCGCCTCCAGATGGCTCTCCATCTTGGGCAGGTAGAAGTAGGGGCCCGAGCCGCGCGCGAGCAGTTCGCGGGCGTTGTGGAACACGAACAGCCCGAAATCGAACAGCGCGCCCGACATCGGCTCGCCATCGACGCGCACATGGCTTTCGGGAAGGTGCCAGCCGCGCGGGCGCACCTTCAGCACCGCCGTCCGCTCGGCGAGGCGGTAGTCCTTGCCCGAAACCGGGTCGGTATAGGTGATCGTCCGCCGCGCGGCGTCGCGCAGGTTGATCTGGCCCTCGATCTGGTTGGTCCAGGTCGGGGTGTTGCTGTCCTCGAAGTCGGCCATGAACACGCGCGCGCCGGAGTTCAGCGCGTTGATCACCATCTTCCGGTCGACGGGGCCGGTGATCTCGACCCGGCGGTCGAGCAGGTCGGCCGGCAGCGGCGCCACCGTCCAGTCGCCGTCGCGGACCGCCTGCGTCTCCTTCAGGAAGTCCGGCCGCTCGCCGCCGTCGAGGCGGGCTTGCCGCTCGTCGCGCAACGCCAGCAGGCGCCGGCGCTCGGCCCCGAACGTCCGTTCGAGGTCGACCACGAAGGCCAGGGCCTCCGGCGTCAGGATCTCCTCGAACCCCGGCTTGGCATCCCCCAGGATCTCGACTCCGGGCAGGGCTGGCATGCTGGCCATTCTTTCTTCCTCGCTGTTGGCTTCCGACGCGCCGTTTTGCATAGCACAACGGCACGCGGGACCGGAACCGTTCCGCATGAGCCAAAAGCGGTAACTTTGTTTCTTCCTCAGCCGTCCTCTTCGGCGGTCTCCGGCCGTCTCGCGAGAGGATGATGGTCGCGGACGACCTTCTTCAGGCGCTCGCCGGCGACATGGGTGTAGATCTGGGTGGTACCGATGTCGGCATGGCCGAGCATCTTCTGGACGCTGCGCAGGTCGGCCCCGTGGTCGAGCAGATGGGTCGCGAAGGCATGG
>NZ_DASYHS010000119.1:0-34592 GCF_035998295.1 Arenibaculum sp.
CGCTTCAGCGCGCCGTGGAAGGCGGCCGCGTCGTCGGCGTCGGGGAAGGCCGGGGTCATGTCGGCCCCGCCGCCGAACCAGCCGATGCCGGTCACGATGTGGCGGGTGTTCATGTGCACCGCCGGCACCAGCGGCGAGCGCATATGCGCGACCAGGCTGATCCCGCTGGCCCAGAACCGGCCGTCCTCCCCGGTGCCGGGGATCTGCTTCGCGAAGTCGGGGCTGAAGCGGCCGTGGACGGTCGAGATGTTGACCCCGACCTTCTCGAAGACCCGGCCGCGCATGATCGACATCGTGCCGCCGCCCCCATCGGCGCTCCCGTCGCCGGCCTCGCCGTCCGCCCCGTCGGGGTCCGCGCGCGTCCAGGCGCGCCGCTCGAAGCGGCCGGGCGGCAGGTGCGACAGGGGGCCGGCGTGCTCGTCCTCGATGCGCTCGAACTCCGCGCAGATGCGGTCGCGCAGCTCGGCGAACCAGGCGGCCGCGCGCGCCTTGCGCGCTGGCGGGGACGGATCGGCGGTCACGGGGCCTCCGGTGGCAGGGGATCGGGCAGGGAGTCGGGCAGGGGGCCGGTCTGGCGGATCGCCTCACCCAACACCATCGCGGCGGCGAGCGCAACGTTGAGCGAGCGCAGGCCCGCGCGCATCGGCACGACGACCCGCGCCTCGACCGCCTCGTGGACCTCCTCCGGCACGCCGGCGCTCTCGCGCCCGACCAGGAGCACGTCGTCGGCGGCGAAGCGGAACCGCGTGTAGGGCAGGGCGGCGCGCGTGGTCAGCAGGACGACGCGCCGGCCGGCGGCCGCGTCCCGGAACCGGCGCCACGAGGCGTGCCGCGCCAGGTCGAGCGCGTCCAGGTAGTCCATGCCGGCGCGCTTGAGGCGCCGGTCGTCGAGCACGAAGCCGCAGGGCTCGATCACGTCCATGCCGACGCCGAGGCAGGCGGCCAGCCGCATCATCGCGCCGGCGTTCTGGGGGATGTCGGGTTCGTAGAGTGCCAGGCGCAGGCCCATCGTCCGGGATTCCGTGGTCAGCGGGAAGGTCCAGCATGCCACGAACGCCTGCCCGATCGACGCGCGACACTATGTCCGTGAAGCCGACGCTTTCCTTGGCGGGAAACGGGGGGTATATCCGTCACGTCGCGGCGGACCCCGCCTTCGCCGCGCGGCCGGTTTTGGACTGTCGGACGGCAGACACGGCCGAAATCGATTGATATACGTCCATCCGGTTCGCGGGCGTCCACCCGGTCGGGCGTCCGGAGTGCAGGGGAGAGAGGGAAGTAATGTCGGAAACCACCCATCCGTCCGGTGCAGGCGGCCACGGGGGTCACGGCGGCGACGGAGGGTCGCGCCGGGACTTCCTGCTGCTCGCGACCGGCGCCGTCGCCGCCGTCGGCGTCGGTTCGCTGGCCTGGCCGTTCATCGCCAGCATGAACCCCGCCGCCGATACGCTGGCGCTGGCATCGATCGACGTCGACCTGTCCCCGATCGCGGTCGGCCAGGCGATCACGGTGACGTGGCGCGGAAAGCCGGTCTTCATCCGCCGCCGCACCGAGGCCGAGATCGCGGCGGCGCGCGCGGTCGACGTCTCCAGCCTCCCCGACCCGCAGACCGACGAGGAACGCGCGGTCCAGCCGGAATGGCTCGTGATGGTCGGCGTCTGCACCCATCTCGGCTGCGTTCCCCTCGGCCAGAAGGCTACCGACGACAAGGGCGACTTCGGCGGATGGTTCTGCCCCTGCCACGGCTCGCACTACGACACGGCGGGCCGCATCCGGCGGGGCCCGGCGCCGGCCAATCTGCTCGTCCCGGAATACGCCTTCCTGGACGACACCACCATTCGCCTCGGCTGATTGCCGAGTGGAGTAGATGATGGCTGCGCAGCAATTCAAGAACCCCGTGGTGCGCTGGATCGACAGTCGGCTGCCGATCTTCAGCATGATGAACCACGAGTACAACGAATACCCGATGCCGAGGAACGTCAACTACCTCTGGTCATTCGGCGCCATCGCCATGCTGGTCCTGATCGTGATGATCGTGAGCGGCATCTTCCTGGCGATGCACTACACTCCCCACACCGACTACGCGTTCGAATCCGTCGAGCGCATCATGCGCGACGTCAACTTCGGCTGGCTGATCCGCTACGTCCACATGAACGGCGCGTCGATGTTCTTCATCGCCGTGTACATCCACATCTTCCGCGGCCTCTACTACGGTTCGTACAAGCAGCCGCGCGAGCTGCTGTGGATGATCGGCGTCGTCATCCTGCTGCTGATGATGGCGACCGCGTTCATGGGCTACGTCCTGCCCTGGGGCCAGATGAGCTTCTGGGGCGCCACCGTGATCACCAACCTGTTCTCGGCCGTGCCGCTGGTCGGCGACGAGATCGTGGTCTGGCTGTGGGGCGGCTTCTCGATCGACAACCCGACGCTCAACCGCTTCTTCGCGCTGCACTACCTGCTGCCCTTCGTGATCCTGGGCGCGGTGTTCCTGCACGTGGCGGCCCTGCACGTCGTCGGCTCCAACAACCCGCTCGGCATCGACACCAAGGGCCCGCAGGACACGGTCCCGTTCAACCCGTTCATGACGATCAAGGACGGGCTGGCCATGGTCGTGTTCGTGCTGGTCTGGGCGGCCTTCGTGTTCTACGCGCCGAACTATCTCGGCCATCCCGACAACTACATCCCGGCCAACCCGCTGGTGACGCCGGCGCACATCGTCCCGGAATGGTACTTCCTGCCGTTCTACGCGATCCTGCGCGCGGTCCCGGACAAGCTCGGCGGCGTGGTGCTGATGTTCGGCGCGATCGCGGTGCTGTTCGTGCTGCCCTGGCTCGACACCTCCCGGGTGCGCAGCGCGCGCTTCCGGCCGCTCTACAAGATCTTCTTCTGGCTGCTCGTGATCTGCTCGCTCACGCTCGGCTATGTCGGCGCGATGCCGGCGGAGGGGATCTGGGTCGTGATCGGCCGCATCGCCACCGCCTACTATTTCTTCCACTTCCTGATCCTGCTGCCGCTGCTCGGCAAGCTCGAGCGGCCGCGCCCGCTGCCGGCCAGCATCAGCCAGCCCGTCCTCAGGGGTGGCGGACGTCTCGCCTCGGGGACCGTGGCCAAGCCGATGGAGAAGTCCTAATGCGCGCGTTGAAGACGGCGGTCCTGGCCGCCGCGGTCGGCCTCGGGCTCGGTTTCGGCTCCGCCGCCTCGGCCGCGGAGGGCGTCGTCCCGCCGGACCTGCAGTGGGAGCACGAAGGCCTGTTCGGCACCTTCGACCGGGGAGCCCTCCAGCGGGGCCTCCAGGTCTACACCGAGGTCTGCGCCGCCTGCCACGGCATGTCCCTGGTCGCGTTCCGCAACCTCGCCGACCTCGGCTTCAACGAGGACGAGGTCCGGGCCTTCGCGGCCCGCTACGAGGTGATGGACGGCCCGAACGACGCCGGCGAGATGTTTGCCCGCGCGGCCCTGCCGGCCGACCGCTTCGTGAGCCCGTTCCCGAACGAGCAGGCCGCCCGGGCCGCCAACGGCGGCGCGCTGCCGCCCGACCTTTCCCTGATGGCGAAGGCGCGGCCCTACGGCGAGAACTACATCTACGCGATGCTGACCGGCTACATCGACCCGCCGGCCGACCTCGAGGTCCCTCCGGGCCAGTACTACAACGCCTACTTCCCCGGCCACCTGATCGGCATGCCGCCGGTGCTGCAGCCGGACGGCGTCGCCTATGCCGACGGCACCACGGCCTCGCCCGAGCGGATGGCCCGGGACGTCGCGACCTTCCTGGCCTGGACCGCCGAGCCCATGCTGGAGGAGCGCAAGCAGACCGGCCTCAAGGTGATCTTGTTCCTGATCGTCTTCGCGGGCCTGATGTACGGCGTGAAGCGCAGGGTCTGGGCTTCCGCGCACTGATCGGAGCGTGATTAGCCGCCAGCCCCTCTCCCGCGGCCGCGGGGGAGGGGCTGCGCGCCGGAATGGATCGGGGACCGCATGAAACCGCTCGACGTGCTCGACTTCTGGTTCGGCGAAAGGGTGTGGCCCCAGTGGTTCGTACGGTCCGACGCCTTCGACGCCGAGGTCCGCGAGCGGCTCGGCGTCGCCCACGAGGATGCCGCTTCCGGCCGGCTCGACGACTGGATGCAGGAGCCGCGGCCCTGCCTCGCCCTCGTGATCCTGCTCGACCAGGTGCCCCGCAACGTCCACCGCGGCACCGTCAGGGCCTTCGCCAGCGACCCGAAGGCGCTCGCCACCGCCCGGCTCGCGGTCGAGCGCGGCTACGACGCCGGCTTCACCGCCGACGAGCGGGTGTTCCTCTACCTGCCCTTCGAGCACGCCGAGGACCTGGACGCGCAGCGGCGCTCGGTCGAACTGTTCCGGGAGCGCATCGGTCCCGGCAACTACCTCGACTACGCGCTGCGCCACGAGGAGATCATCGTCCGGTTCGGCCGCTTCCCGCACCGCAACGCCATCCTCGGCCGCCGCAGCACCGAGGAGGAGGTCGAGTTCCTGAAGCAGCCCGGCTCGGGGTTCTGAGCCGATGACCGGCCTTCCGCCCCTCATCGGCATCGACCACACCCTGGTCGGCGTCGCCGACCTGGAGGCGGCGCGGGCGCGCTGGCAGCGCCTCGGCTTCACGACGACGCCCCGCGGCCGGCACATCGGCTGGGGCACCGCCAACTACTGCATCATGTTCGAGCGCGACTATGCCGAGCTGCTCGGCATCGTCGACCCGGCGCAGTTCGTGAACCGGCTCGACCGGCTGCTGGAGACGCGCGGGGAGGGGCTGCTCGGCCTCGCCTTCGGCGCGGACGATCCGGACGCGGTCCACGCCATGCTCGGGCCGGAGCGCAGCGAGCCGCCGAAGGACTTGGCGCGCCTGCTGGAACTGCCGACGGGGACCGTGAAGCCCGCCTTCCGCCTCGTTCATTTCAAGCCCGAAACGACGCCCGGCCTCTCGTCCTTCGTGACCGGGCACCTGACGCCCGGCCTGCTGCGCCGCCCGGACTGGCTGCGCCACGCCAACGGCGCGGTCGGCATCGAGGGCGTGACGGTCGTGGTCGACGACCCGGCTGCCCTCGCGCCGGCCTATGCGCGGCTGTTCGGCGCCGACGCGGTGAGGGAGGGCGGCAGCCGCCTCGACGTCCGGGTCGGGCGCCATCACCTGCGCTTCCTGACCGCCAACCGCTTCGCCCGCCGCTATCCCGGCGCGCCGGTCCCGACCGGGCTGCCGGCACCCGCCGTGATGACCCTGCTGGTGGAGAACCTCGCGGCGACGGCCGGTCATCTCGCCCGCGAAGGGATCGAGACCCTGCCCGTGACGGGCGAGCGGCTGGTCGTTCCGTCCGCGCAGGCAACGGGCGTCCTGCTGGAGTTCGCGGTTTCCTGAACGTTTCCGGTTCAGCTACCAGTACCGAGCCGCGCGACGGGGCCGCGAAGCCTGTGCTCGACCTCCGCCTCGCTGAGCGGCGGGGCGACCAGGTAGCCCTGCAGCCGGTCGCAGCGGTAGGCGCGCAGGAAGATCAACTGCTCCTGCGTCTCCACCCCCTCGGCGACGACGCTCATCTTGAGCGCGTGGGCCATGCTGACGACGGCCTGCACGATCGACGCCGCGTCGGGGTCCTGGACCATGGCGTGGATGAAGCTGCGGTCGATCTTGATCGCCTCGATCGGGAAGCGCTTCAGGTAGCTGAGCGACGAGTAGCCGGTCCCGAAATCGTCGAGCATGAAGCCGACCCCGGCCGCGTGCAGCAGCAGGAACGGCTCGCGCACCCCGTCGGTGTTGCGGAACAGGGCGGATTCGGTCAGCTCCAGCTTCAGCCCCTCGGCCGGCAGCCCCGTGCGCGCCAGCACGGCCAGGATCTTGCGGGCGAGGCCCGGATCGGCGAGCTGGCGGGCGGACAGGTTGACCGCGACCGGCACGTCCAGCAGCCCCTCGCGGCGCCAGGCCGCGAAGCGGCGGCACGCCTTCTCGATCACCAGCTCGCCCAGCGGCTCGATCAGCCCGGTCTCCTCGGCGACGGGGATGAAGCGGCCCGGCGGCACGATGCCGTGCTCGGGGTCGCGCCAGCGCACCAGCGCCTCGAACCCCGCGAGGTCGAGCCCGGCGACCGTGACCTTGGGCTGGTAGGCCAGCTCGATCTCGTCCCGCTCGATCGCCCGGCGCAGCCGGCTCTCCAGCGACGCACGCCCGGCGCCGGCCTGCGCCGGCCCGGGCTCGCGCAGCGCGCGCTCGGCTTCGACCTGGCCGGTGATGTCCAGCGATACGCCCAGGACGCGCGCGCAGGCGCCGGAGACGGCGGGAAGCGGGACGAGGCGGGTCTCCCAGTGCCGGAAGCCGAAGGGCAGCTCGACGACGTCGCGCCACGTCGTCGGCCGGCCGAGCCTGACCGCGGCCGCCAGCGCCTCGCCCAGCGCGGCCGCACGCGCGGGGGGCAGGACGTCGCGCGGCGCGCAGCCGGTCAGCCCGGGCGCGCCCGGCCTTATGCCGTCGGCGAAATGCCGGTTCGCCTCGACGAAGCGGAACCCGTCCGCCGCCGCCTCGGCCAGGAAGGCGGCGACGGGGAGGCCGTCGAGGCCGCCCGGCGCCGCGTGCTCGGCCGACAGGAGCAGGAACCCGTCCGCGCAGTCCCGGGAAGCCACGCGCTCGGCGCGCAGCTCCGTCCCGGCGAGCGTGAGGCGGGACGGTGCCCGCGCCAGCCCCGCGAGGTCGTCCTCGGGGACGAGGTCGCCGAGCCGCCGGCCCAGCACGGCGTCGAGCGGACGCCCCAGCAGCCGGGCGAAGCCGTCGTTCGCGGCCTCGACGACCGCGTCGCAGCCGCCCGCCCGGGGGCGCAGGACAGCCGCCGGCGCGGGCTCCGGTCCCGGAAATCGGTGCGCGACGCCCCGGAGGACTGATGTCATGGGCCGGCTCGCTCGTCTGCTGATCGCGCCCGGGGCGCGGCGACGCCCCGGAGCTGAACGAAAGGCGCAACGGCGCCCCAGACCTAAACACGCGAGCGTTCCCGATAATCCCGACCTTTGAGAAAAAATCGCGGATATCGAGAGGAAGGGAGGGCCGGCCGGGCCCCGGGCTCAGACGTTGAAGCGGAAGTGGAAGATGTCGCCGTCCTGGACCAGGTACTCCTTGCCCTCCATGCGCATGCGGCCGGCTTCCTTGCACGCCTGCTCGCCGCCCAGGGTCACGAAGCTGTCGTAGTCGATCGTCTCGGCCCGGATGAAGCCGCGCTCGAAGTCGGTGTGGATCGCGCCCGCGGCTTCCGGCGCGCGCGCGTTGCGGTGCACGGTCCAGGCGCGGGCCTCCTTCGGGCCCACGGTGAAGAAGGTGATCAGGTCGAGCAGCTTGTAGCCCGCGCGGATCACCTTGTTGAGGCCGGGTTCGTCCAGGCCGAGGGTGGCGAGGAACTCCCGCTTGTCCTCGGCGTCGGCGAGCTGCGCCACCTCGGCCTCGATCGCGGCCGAGACGACGACGCATTCGGCGCCCTGGGTCTTCGCCATCTCCGCGACGCGCGCCGACAGCGCGTTGCCGGTCGCGGCCGAGGCCTCGTCGACGTTGGCGACGTAGAGGACGGGCTTGCCGGTCAGCAGCGTCAGCGAGCGGAACAGCGGCTTCTGCTCGTCCGTCAGCTCGACCGTGCGCGCCGCGCGGCCGTCCTGGAGGGCGGCCAGCGCCTTCTCCATCACCTCGGCCAGCAGCTTGGCCTCCTTGTCGCCGGCCTTGGCGCGCTTTTGCAGCGGCGCCAGGCGGCGCTCCAGGCTGTCCATGTCGGCCAGCATCAGCTCGGTGTCGACGGTCTCGGCGTCGCGGAGCGGGTCGACGTCGCCCTCGACATGCGTGACGTCGCCGTCCTCGAAGCAGCGCAGGACGTGGATGATCGCGTCGACCTCGCGGATGTTGGCCAGGAATTGGTTGCCCAGCCCCTCGCCCTTGCTGGCGCCGCGGATCAGGCCGGCGATGTCGACGATCTCGAGCTGGGTCGGGATGATCTTGGCCGACTTGCCGATGGCGGCGATCTTGTCCAGCCGCGGGTCGGGCACGCCGACCCTGCCCACGTTGGGCTCCTTCGTGCAGAACGGGAAATTGGCCGCCTCGGCCGCCTGGGTGGCGGTCAGGGCATTGAACAGGGTCGACTTGCCGACATTCGGCAGGCCGACGATACCGCAGTTGAAACCCATGGAACGACGTCGCCTAAGTCATCGGAGCGCGGGCGTGTTATCGTACGGATCGCCGCGCAACGCAAAGCAAACCCGCCGTCCGGAGGCCATGTGAGCGACCCCAGGAAAGAGCTGCTGAGCCAGATCGCCCGCCTGCGCGGCTCGCTCGACCCCGAAGTGGTGAGACGGCTCGAGCTTGCCAAGGAGGGAAAGGTCCCGGTCGACCGCCAGGCGGCCGAGGAGGTGGTCCGCCGCTTTCTGGCCGACCGGCGCGACGGCGGGCGCCTGCGCGCGCTGCTGACGGAGAAGCTGCGGCGGCCGTGAACGGGGCCGGGAACGGGGTCGTGAACAGCCTCGCGCGGCCCTATTCCGGTGCCGCGTCCTCGCGCGGGGCGGGCTTCTCGCGCTTGGGCGGGGGCGGGTTCACGAGGCGGTTGACCCGGTTCAGGTAGCGCTCGGGCCCGTCCGCGGCCAGCGCCGGGAACTCGGCGGCCAGCGCGTCCAGCAGCGGCTCGGTCCAGGTGCGGTCGGCCTTGGCGAAGTCGTGCAGCACGTAGCCCGACACCAGGTCCTTGTGGCCGGGATGGCCGATGCCGATGCGCACCCGCCAGTAGTCCTTGCCGATGTGGTCGTCGATCGAGCGCAGGCCGTTGTGGCCGCCGTGGCCGCCGCCCTTCTTGACCCGCAGCCGGCCCGGCGGCAGGTCGAGCTCGTCGTGGAACACCACGACCTGCTCGGGCGCCAGCTTGAAGAAGCGCATCGCTTCGCCGACCGACTGGCCGGACAGGTTCATGTAGGTCAGCGGCTCGAGCGCCAGCACCTTCTCGCCGCCGGCCTGGCCCTCGCAGGCCTGTCCCTGGAAGCGCTTGCGCCAGGGGGTGAATCCATGGCGGCGGACGATCCCGTCCACCGCCATGAACCCGATATTGTGCCGGTTTTCGGCGTATTGTGGGCCGGGGTTGCCCAAGCCTACGACCAGCAGCATGCTCAGTCCTGCTCTTCTTCCGCCTGCTCCTGGCCGGCGGCGGCCGCTTCCTCGGACCGCAGGCCCGACGGCGCCACGATCGTGGCGACGGTGAAGTCGCGGTCGGCGATGGTCGGCTTCACGCCCTCGGGCAGCTTCACGGCGCTGATGTGCACCGAATCGCCGAGGTCGTAGCCGGCGAGGTCGACGACGATCTGGTCCGGGATCGACGTGGACGGGCAGTCGACCTCGATCTCGTGGCGCACGATGTTCAGCACGCCGCCGCGCTTGAGGCCGGGCGAACGCTCGGCGTTGACGAACTCGCACGGGATCTGGACCGTCACCGTGGAGCCGGACGCCACCCGCAGGAAGTCGACATGGGTCGGCACGTCGGTCACGACGTTGAACTGCACGTCGCGCGGCAGAACGCGATGGGTCTTGCCGTCGACGGTCAGCTCGAAGACGTGGGTGAAGAAACCCTTGGTGTGCAGGTGCCGGCTGAAGGCGCGCAGTTCCAGCGCGATCAGCACGGGTTCTTCCTTGTTGCCGTAGATAACGGCGGGGATCTTGCCGGCCCGACGGGTCTGACGGGCCACCCCCTTGCCGGCCCGCGACCGCGGCTCGGCCGCCAGCGCAATGACTTCGCTCATCTGTCTTCTCCACTCAGTGTGAAAGACCGGCCTCCAGGGGTGCCGGTCCTACCGGCCGCCCCCGCCGAAGCGGGAGCGGCCAGGTTCCGCGAGCCGTGCGTTCAGTAGAACAGGCTCGAAACCGAACGTTCCTCGCTGATGCGGCTGATCGCCTCGGCCATCAGCGTCGCGATGGTGAGCTGGCGGACGTTGCGCGACACGCGCACCGCCTCGGTCGCCTGGATCGAATCCGTGGTGACCAGCGCTTCCAGCGGCGAGGCCGAGATGCGCGCGACCGCGCCGCCCGACAGCACCCCGTGCGTCACGTAGGCCGACACCGACTTCGCACCCTTGCCGATCAGCGCCTCGGCGGCGTTGCACAGCGTGCCGCCCGAATCGACGATGTCGTCGACCAGGATGCAGCGGCGGTCGGAGACGTCGCCGATGATGTTCATCACCTCGGAGACGCCGGCGCGCTCGCGCCGCTTGTCGATGATCGCGAGGTCGGCGTCCAGGCGCTTGGCGATCGCGCGGGCGCGCACCACGCCGCCGACGTCGGGCGACACGATCACGAGCTGGTCGCCGTCCTTGTTGGTCTCCTGGATGTGCTTCACGAACACCGGGGCCGCTTCCAGGTTGTCCAGCGGGATGTCGAAGAAGCCCTGGATCTGGCCGGCGTGCAGGTCCAGCGTCAGCACGCGGTTGGCGCCGGCCATCGTGATCAGGTTCGCGACCAGCTTGGCCGAGATCGGCGTGCGGGGGCCGGTCTTGCGGTCCTGGCGGGCGTAGCCGTAATAGGGAAGCACCGCGGTGATGCGCCGCGCCGACCCGCGCTTCAGCGCGTCGATCGTGACCAGCAGCTCCATCAGGTTGTCGTTCGCCGGGTAGGACGTCGACTGGATCACGAACACGTCCTCGCCGCGGACGTTCTCCAGGATCTCGACGAAGACCTCCATGTCGGAGAAGCGCCGGATGCTGGCCTTGGTCAGCGGCACGTTCAGGCAGGCGGAGATCGCCTCGGCCAGCGGACGATTGCTGTTGCCGGCAATCACTTTCATTCGTCGCAGCTCTCTATCCGGGGACGGTGCAAACGCCAACCGCCGGCCATCCGTCGTCGGCGCCGGGGCGAAATCGCGCGGGACCATATCAGCCCACCGCCGCCGTGTAAACGTTCCGTCACGGCAGCGGCGCGCGCGTTACCGCGCTCACATCGCGCAGCTCACCACGAGGCCCAGCAGGCACATCGCCAGCAGCATCAGGACATAGGGCACGCGCTCAGTCCTCCAGGACGATCGCCGACAGCTCCCGGCCGTAGTCCGGCTCGCCGCGCAGAACGCTGCGGCGGTAGCTGAAGAACCGGTCCGCTTGCGAAACGGTGTCGTGGGGCGCGACCTCGACCCGGGTCACGCCGGCCCGCGCGAGGCGGCGCGCGACGTAGCCCGGCAGGTCGAACATGTGGTGCCCGGCGCGCGTCGAGGGCGCGAACAGGTCGGCATCGGCCGGTTCGGCGGCCAGGAAGGGGGCGGGGAACTCCGGCCCGACCTCGTAGGAGTGCCGGGCGATGCAGGGGCCGACCGCGGCGGCGATGCGCCGCCGCTCGGCGCCCAGGCCGACCATCGCCTCGACCGTGGCGTCGATCACGCCGCCGACGGCGCCCTTCCAGCCGGCATGCGCGGCCCCGACGACGCCGGCCTCGGCGTCGGCGAACAGCACCGGGGCGCAGTCCGCGGTCAGGATGCCGAGCGCCAGCCCCCGTACGCGCGTCGCCATCGCGTCCGCCTTCGGCGCCGTGCCGCGCGCGAACGGCGTCTCGACGACGACGCAGGTCGGGCTGTGCACCTGGTGGACGGCCGACAGCCGGTCGGCCTCCACGCCGAGCCGGGCCGCCGCGCGGCGCCGGTTCTCGGTGACCGCGTCCGGGTCGTCGGCGGAGCCGTAGCCGCAGTTCAGGGACGCGTACAGCCCGACGCTGACCCCGCCCTCGCGGGTGAAGAAGCCGTGGCGGATGCGGCCGGGGCCGCCGAGGACGTCGAGCGTGATCACGGGCGGTGCCGTTCCGTTTCGCCGGGGGAAGGGGTCATGGGGCGAAGCCTGCCGGCGCGCCCCGTCCCGGCCGGGTCAGGGCCAGGACCTTGAACAGCTTGCCCATCTCCTCGTCCGCGATCAAGCGCCGGACGCCGGAGACGAGGTCCGCGGCCTGGCGCGCGTCGGCGCGGGCCAGCAACGCCTGCAGGCGCTCCCGGATGCCGAGCCGGACCAGCACGTCGCCCTGCGTCCCGGGCCCGAACGCCTCGGCGCCCGCCGACCGGGCCGCCTCGGCCAGGACCTGGAAATCCACATGCGCCGTCAGGTCGGCCTCGCCCGGCGCGTCCAGCACCGGGGCCGGGCGGTGGGCGCGGACGGCCTGGAGCGTCTCGCCCAGCCCGGACGGCGCGTGGCCGTAGTCGACGATCAGCGCGGCGCCGTCGTTGCGCGCGATGCGCCGGCCGATCTCGCGCGCGACCGCCTCGCAGGCCGGGCTCGTCTCGAACAGGCTGCCCGCCGGAGCGCCGCGCAGGAGGGGCGGCACGCGCGCCGCGAGCGGGTCCGGGGCCGGTGCCAGCGCGAAGCGGAACCGGGGCGCCCCCGCGCCGGCGGGGTCGAGCGCGACCACCCGCTCGGCCCAGCCGCCGGGAACGCGCACGAGCTGATGGACCGGCAGGGCGTCGAAGAACTCGTTCGCCAGCACCAGGACCGGCCCGTCGGGCACGTCCTCCAGGCGGCCGTGCCAGGCCGGCGCGGCTCCGGTCGGCGCTCCAGTCGTCGCCCCGGCCAGCGTCTCCGCCTGGCGGCGGCGCAGGACCGGGCTGGTCTCGACCAGGTGGACCGACGCCGCCGCCAGGAACCCCGGCGCGCCGCGCGCCGCGCGCAGCGCGTCCTTCATCAGCGTGCCGCGGCCGGGGCCCAGCTCGACCAGGCGGACCGGGGCGGGCGCGCCCATCGCGGTCCAGGCGTGCACGCACCACAGGCCCAGCAGCTCGCCGAAGGTCTGGCTGATCTCGGGCGCGGTCGTGAAGTCGCCGGCCGCGCCCAGCGGGTCGCGGGTGACGTAGTAGCCGTGCTCGCGGTCGCCGAGGCAGGCCGCCATCCAGTCGGCGACGCTCAGCGGCCCCCCGGCCTCGATCCGGTGGGCGAGGCGGACCGCCAGCGCGCCGGGAGACCCAGCACCCCGTGGGGTCATGCCGGCGCGCGCGGGTGGCGTCGGGCCCAGGCGATCAGCGCCAGGCCGAGCAGCACCATCGGCAGCGACAGCAGCTGGCCCATCGTCGCGTGCCCGCCCAGCAGGAAGCCGAGCTGGGCGTCCGGCTCGCGGAAGAACTCGACCACGATGCGCGCGGTGCCGTAGCCGGCGAAGAAGACGCCCGCCAGCAGGCCGTGGCGCGCGCGGATCTCCGGCCGGCGGGCGAGGAACCACAGGACGGCGAACAGCACGAGCCCTTCCAGAAACGCCTCGTAGAGCTGGCTGGGATGGCGCGGCTCGGGGCCGCCGTTCGGGAACACGACGCCCCAGGGGACGTCGGTGGCCCGCCCGTACAGCTCCGCGTTCACGAAGTTGGCGATGCGGCCGAAGAACAGCCCGATGGGGGCCGCCGCCGCGATCACGTCGCCGAGTGCGAGGACCGGGATCGAGCGGATGCGCGCGAACAGCGCGATCGCCGCGACGACGCCGAGCAGCCCGCCGTGGAACGACATCCCGCCCCGCCAGATCGCCAGCGCCTGCAGCGGGTTCTCGGCATAGTAGGGCAGGTTGTAGAACAGCACGTAGCCGAGCCGCCCGCCCAGGATCACGCCGATGACGGCCCAGGTCAGGAAGTCGTCGACGTCGCGGCGCGTCGGCGGCGCGGCGTCCGCGCCGGCGAGGCGCAGGCAGTACCGCCAGCCGAGGATGAATCCGGCGAGGTAGGCGAGCGCGTACCAGCGGATCGCGAGCGGCCCGATCTCGATGGCGACCGGGTCGACGGTGGGGAAGGCGATGGCGAGCATGCGCTGTCGGCGGTCCATGAGGGTTGCGATGGAACCGGCGCCCTCGGGCGGGGTTGCGACCTTATAGGCGCGGGGCCGCCGCCGTTGCAACGCCGCGTGGCCGCCGCCATAATGGCTCCGACACGGAGGACAAGGGTTCCATGCAGGTCGACAACAAGATCCTGGACGATCTCGCGCGGGTCGCCGGCGGAGCGTTCGGTGCCCTCTCGGGCCTGCGCGAGGAGGCGGAGTCCCAGGTCCGCCAGCAGTTCGAGCGCATCCTGTCCGGGATGGACGTGGTCCGGCGCGAGGATTTCGACGCCGTCAGCGAGATGGCCGCGAAGGCGCGTTCCGAGCAGGAGACCCTCGTCGAGCGCGTCACCGCGCTCGAGGCGCTGGTCGCGACCCTGGTCGCGGAGCGTGAGCTCGCGGAGGACCGGCCCAAGCCGCGCCGCCCGCTGCATCCCGCATCCCCGGGCTCGCCCCATGGCGAGGAAACGTCCGGTTGAGATCGGGATACCCCGGCACCGGAATAGGGGTTGCGAGGGCCCGGGCCTTCTGGCACCGTGCCCTTGGTAGTAGCCCTGCGGTTTCGCTCCCACAATATATCGGGGCGTTCGCCGTCCCGATCCGCGGAGGCCACGGGGCGGATGCCGTCCACCCTTGCGCGAAGAGGAGGGCGCAGGCATGTCGGCAGTAGCCGTCGAGACCACGCAATCCACGAACAACCCGCTGGACATCGTCGAGGAGATCGTGACGGCCAACGAATGGCCGTTCGACCGCTCGACCGAGGACGAGATGATCGTGGAGATCTCCGGCCGGTGGTGCGACTACAGGCTGTTCTTCGTCTGGCAGGCGGAAGTCAGCGCGATGCAGTTCTCCTGCCAGTTCGACATGCGCGTGCCGACGGGGCGCCGCCCGACCGTCAGCGAGCTGCTGGCCGACGTGAACGCCCGCATGTGGCTCGGCCATTTCGACGTGTGCTCGGACGAGAACACGCCGATGTTCCGCCACACGACGCTGCTGCGCGGCGCGCGCGGCGCCAGCGTCGAGCAGCTCGAGGACCTCGTCGACATCGCGCTCTCGGAATGCGAGCGCTACTACCCTGCATTCCAGTTCGTGATCTGGGGCGGCAAGACCGCGCGCGAGGCGGTCGCCGCCGCGATCCTGGACACCATGGGCGAGGCGTGAGGGCGAGGCGTGAGGAACGGGTGATGGGGCGGTCTTTGCTTCTGGTCGGCTGCGGGAAGATGGGCGGGGCGATGCTGGAGGGATGGCTCGCCTCCGGCACGGCCGACCGGGTCGTGGTCGTGGAGCCGCAGGGCAGCGCTCCCGACATGCCCGGCGTGATCCGCTGCGCCGGCACGGGGCAGATCCCGCCGGACTTCCGTCCCGAGGTCGTGGTCTTCGCGGTCAAGCCGCAGGTCGTCGACGCCGTCGTCCCGGACTACCGGCGCTTCGTCGGGCCCGGCACGCTGTTCCTCTCGGTCGCCGCCGGCAAGACGATCGCCCGGTTCGAGGAGCTGCTGGGCGGCGGCACCGCCTTCGTGCGCGCGATGCCGAACACGCCGGCCGCGGTCGGCCGCGGCATCACGGTCGCCTGCGCCAATGCCGGCGTCAGCGCCGACCAGCGCCGGCTGACGGACCTGCTGCTCGGCGCCGTCGGCGAGGTCGCCTGGATCGAGGACGAGGCGCTGATGGACGCGGTGACGGCGGTGTCGGGCGGCGGCCCGGCCTACGTCTTCCTGCTGGCCGAGGCCATGGCCGAGGCCGGGCGCGCGGCGGGGCTTCCGGCGGACCTCGCGGCGAGGCTCGCGCGCGTCACCGTCGCGGGCGCGGGCGAGCTGCTGCACCGTTCGCCCCTGCCGCCCGACGAGCTGCGCCGCAACGTCACCAGCCCGGGGGGCACGACCCAGGCGGCTCTCGGCGTGCTGATGGCGCAGGACGGGGTCCAGCCGCTGATGGACCGCGCGATCGCCGCCGGCGCGCGCCGCTCGCGCGAACTCGCCTCCTGACGGACCCCCTCTAAGCTTCCGGCAGCCCGTGCGCCGCCGCGAGCGGCAGCAGCGCGTCGCGCAGCCGCTCCAGCGCCCGCTTCTCGAGCTGGCGCACGCGGTCCTTGGAGATGCCGAGCTCCCGCCCGATCGCCTCGAAGGTCGGCGCCGCCTCGGTCAGGTGGCGCTTGCGGATGATCGTCGCCTCGCGCGCGGGCAGCATCGACAGCGCCCGGTCGATCAGCCCGTGCCACAGGCGCTGGGCGCCGTGCTCGCAGGCCTCCTCCTCCGGGTTCGGCCGCGCGCAGACGAGCCGTTCCGCCAGGCTCGCGGCGTCGGGGGCGGGCACGTCGAGCGACTGGTCCTTGCCGGCGATGCGGCGCGCGAAGCCGGACACCTCCGTCTTCGGCAGGTCGAACCGGGCGGCCAGGCGCGCCAGCACCTCGTCGGACAGCGCGTCGGCGCCGGTTCGAAGCTCGGTGGCGACCCGGCGCAGCGCGAAGAACAGCGCCCGGTGCGCGGCGGTCTTGCCGACCCGCACCAGCGACCAGGAGCGCACCGCGTAGTCCTGCATCGCGGCCCGGATCCACCACGCCGCATAGGTCGACAGCCTCGCGTCGCGGTCGGGGTTGAACTTGCGCACGGCCTGGATCAGGCCGAGCGTGCCTTCCTGGATCAGGTCGTTGACGGGCAGGCCGAGCCGGCCGTAGCTGCGCGCCGCCTTCACGACCATCCGCAGGTGACCGGCGATCAGCCGCTCGGCCGCGGCGGCGTCGCCCGCGGCCGAGCGGAGCGCGAGCTCGCGCTCCTCGTCGGGCGAGAGCAGCGGCAGCCGCAGCGCGCCGAGCAGCCCGCCGGGGGGAAGGGGGTCCGCCGATGGTGTCGTCATGGAGAAAGAATCGCACGACTCCCCCAACAGTCAACCGTCGCCGCAATGCCCCGATGGCCGGCCGCGTCTGGCGTCGCGGCCTGCGCACCCTACATCATCCGTCGAGACGACAGCGCAGGAGCGACGCGACCGATGCCCAGGAAGACCGATCCCCGACGCCGCGTCGTCGACGCCGCCATGAAGCTGGCCGCCGAGCGCGGCTGGCGCGACCTGACCCTGGCCGAGATCGCCTCGGCCGCGGGCACGACGCTGTCCGGCCTCTACCCGATTTTCGCGGGCAAGCCGGCCGTGCTCGCCGAGCTGGGGCGCATCGCCGACGAGGCGATGCTCGCCGACGGCGGCGCGGACGACCCCGAGGAGACGCCGCGCGACCGCCTCTTCGACGTCGTGATGCGGCGCTTCGACGCACTGGCACCCTATCGCCCGGGCATCCGCCGCGTGATCGCCGAGCTTCCGGGCGACCCCGTCCCGGGCCTGCTGCTGCTGCCGGGCATCGGCCGCTCGATGGCCTGGGCGCTGGAGGCGGCCGGGCTGCGCTCCGACGGCTGGCGGGGACTGGCCCGCGTCCACGGCCTGACGGCGATCTACGCGCGCGTGTTCAGGGTCTGGCTGGACGACGAGAGCCCCGACCTCGCGCGCACCATGGCCGAGCTCGACGCACGGCTGCGGCGCGCCGAACGCTTCGCGGCCGGCCTGCGCGGCCGGCGGTCGCAGGGGCCGGCCCCTGAATCGACCGCGGATTCGCGGGGAGACGAGGCTTCGGCATCCGCCTGACCTCTTCTTATGTTGCGCTGCACAAAAAATGATTGACGCCGAAACGGGCAATATGCATTATGCGGCATCAGTCGTGCTGCATTGCAACAAACACAAGCGAACGAGGTACGTCCAACATGGCCAAGAGCACCCCTTATTTCGATATGGACCTGACGCGGATGTTCGACATTTCGAAGTTCGCGGGTGAGTTCAAGGTCCCGGGCATCGATGTCGACCAGATGCTGGCCGCCCAGCGCAAGAACGTCGAGGCTCTGACCGCCGCCCAGCAGCTGGCGTTCGAGGGGCTGCAGGCCGTGTTCCGGCGCCAGGGCGAGATCGTGCGCCAGAGCGTCGAGCAGACCGGCACCATCATGACCGAGCTGCTGGCCCCGGGCGCGCCCGAGGAGAAGGTCGCCAAGAACGCCGAGCTGACGAAGGCCGCGTTCGAGAAGGCGCTCTCCAACGCCAAGGAACTGAGCGAGCTGGTCGCGAAGTCCAACGCCGAGGCCGCCAACGTCCTCAACAAGCGCTTCACCGAGAGCCTGGACGAGCTGAAGACCGCCGTCCAGAAGGCCCGCAAGTAAGCCGCGCCGGGGCGGACCGGGCTTCCGGTCCGCCCCCCGTCATGCGGGTTTGGCGGTTGCCCGTCGGCACCGCCGCTGCTAGCGTCGCCCCATCGCGGGCCCCATAACGGGATGACGCATGCAGCAGACGATTTCCTACGAAGACTTCCTGAAGGTCGACATCCGGGTCGGCACGATCACCGCGGTCGAGCCCTATCCCGAAGCGCGGCGCCCCGCCTACAAGCTCACGGTCGATTTCGGCCCCGGGATCGGCGTCAAGCGCAGTTCGGCCCAGATCACCGTCCACTACGCCCCCGAGACCCTGGTCGGGCGGCAGGTCGCGGCCGTGGTCAACTTCCCTCCCAAGCAGATCGGCAAGTTCATGTCCGAAGTCCTGGTGCTCGGGTTTCCCGACGCCGAGGGCGCCGTCGTGCTGATCGGGCCGAGCCACGCCGTCCCGAACGGCGGCCGCATGTTCTGAGGAGGGTGCCATGACCGGTTTCGACGGCAGGAACGCCGACCTGGAGCAGGTGCTGGCCGAGGCCCGGCTGCGCTATGCGCAGCGGCGGCCGCGCAGCGCCGCGCACGACCGGGAGGCCCAGGCCTCGATGCCGGGCGGCAATACCCGCACCGTGCTTCATCACGGGCCGTTCCCGCTCACCTTCCTGCGCGGCGAGGGCGCGCGGCTGTGGGACGCGGACGGGCTGGAATACCGCGACTTCCTGGGCGAGTACACGGCCGGCCTCTACGGCCATTCCAACCCGGTCATCGCCGAGGCGGTGGAGCATGCGTTGCGCGACGGCATCGTGCTCGGCGGGCGCAACCGCCACGAGGGCGAGCTGGCGGCGCTGATCCGGGCACGCTTTCCCTCCTGCGAGCTGATCCGGTTCTGCAATTCCGGGACCGAGGCCAACCTGATGGCGATCGGCGCCGCGCGGGCCTTCACCGGGCGCGACGCGGTCCTGGTGTTCGACGGCGCCTATCACGGCGGCGTGCTGTCCTTCGCCGGGCCGTCGCCGGTCACCGCCCCCTATCCCTTCGTGAGCGTGCCCTACAACGACGCGGCCGGCGCCGTGGAGGCGATCGAGCGCGAGGCCGGCCGCCTGGCCGCCGTCCTGGTCGAGCCGATGATGGGTTCGGCGGGCGCGATCCCGGGCGACCCGGTGTTCCTAGCGGCACTCCGCGCGGCGACCGCGCGGCACGGCGTCGCCTTGATCTTCGACGAGGTGATGACGTCGCGCCTGTCGCCGGGCGGGCTCCAGGGCGTCCTGGGCATCGCGCCCGACCTCACCAGCTTCGGCAAGTATCTCGGCGGCGGGTTGAGCTTCGGCGCCTTCGGCGGCCGCCGCGACATCCTGGAGCGCTTCGACCCGCGCCGGGCCGGCGCGCTCGCCCATGCCGGCACCTTCAACAACAACGTGCTGTCGATGGCGGCGGGCGCCGCCGGCCTGTCCCGGGTCTACACGCCCGAGCGGGCGGCGGACCTGAACGCCCGCGGCGACCGCCTGCGCGACGCGCTGAACGCGGCCGGCCGCGCGACCGGCGTGCCGGTGCTGGCGACGGGCATCGGCTCGATCCTCGGCCTGCACGTCCAGCAGGGCCCCGTGCGCCGGCCGGCGGACCTGACGACGCCGCCGGCGGTGCGCGAGTTGCTCCACCTGGAGATGATCGAGCGCGGCTTCTACTTCGCGCGGCGCGGCTTCCTCAGCCTGTCGATCGAGACCACGGACCGCGACTGCGCCGATTTCGCCGCGGCGTTCCGCGAGGTGCTGTCGGACTGGGGCGCCCTGCTGGGATCGACGAGCTGAACAGCTGCGGGCGGCCGCCTCTCGTGGAGATAATCCTTGCAGGCGCCAAGAACCGAACTTATCTTGGCTGAGTCATGGGCCGCCACACGATCCCCTCGGGGAGTGCAAAAGGGCGGCCCTTTTCATTTTATGTATGACACTCGTTCCTTACACCAAGCCACATGCGTCAGCCGCGCAGCGTGTGGCGCACCTGCGCTCCAAGGGGCTTGAGATCACGCGTCCCGGTGTCGCGGCGCGCAAGATCGAAATGGTCGGCTATGAACGACTCAGGATCTATTTTCTCAGCCGTTGCCAACTGAACGCCCCCGGTCGGCCCTTCATCCCCGGTACGACCTATAAGCAGATCCTTCGTCTCTACCAATGCGATATGCAACTTCGGGACGTTTGTTTTTCCGCGGTTGGCCAGTTCGAGTTGCTGCTGCGCAATGCCATTTCGGAAGCCCTGAGTCATGCTCACGGCAGCCACCCCTATTTTGACGTATCCGCGTTCCGTGATCCGGAAGCTAACCTCGACGCCCTTAAAACTTTTGCCAACATATACGGTCAGTCGAAAGATCAGCGAGCGAAGCACTACCGGCAAACTTACAGCCCGCCTGTGCTTCCGCCTATTTGGACGATGAAGGAATTCCTGACCTTTGGCGCTGCCTCACGAATTTTCCAATGTCTGAACGGCACGATCAAAACGGCTATTGCTGGACAGTTTGGCATGCCCTCGGTGCAGGTATTCACCAACTGGATGGAATGCCTGGTAGACCTTCGCAATGTTTGCGCTCATCACGATCGGCTTTTCAATCGCAGCTTTCAAAAGCAGCCGGGTAGGCTCAGGCGGGCGAGCCTGCCGACCGCCCCCAACAATAAGCTGAAGGCCATTCTGGAGTGCTTCGACCATCTTCTCGATCAGCGGGGCGTATCCGTGAACGTCACGGCCAAGGTCGGAAAGATCATCGGACGCTATCCGGAAATTCAGCCAGCCGAAGTCGGCTACTGACGCGGCCGGGCGCGACCCGCCTGTGGCGCGTCTCGAAGCTCATGGAGGCGGTTGGCGACGAGTGATGGCGGGGCCGCCGCGGCGGCCCTCACTCCACCGTCCACACCTCGCCGGAGCGGAACAGCGCCGACAGGTCGCCGGTGACCGCCTGGGGACGCGCCTCGCCCACGACCAGCGCGTCGTAGCTCTGCTGGCCGGGCGCGCAGTAGAGGACGCCCAGCGCCACCGGCATCGGCGGCTCCATGGCCGCGAGCAGCATCGCGGCCATGCGGTCGGTCTCGTCGTGGACGAGGATGCCGGCCTCCTCGGGGCTGCGCCCGTCCAGCTCGACCGCCTCCAGCGCCAGCGAGCCCGGCCGGACCCGCAGGCCCTTCGCGCCCTTGTCCCCGAACAGCAGCGGCTTGCCGTGCTCGACATGGATCTGCGCCTCGGCGGCGACGCCGCGGGCGAGGAAGCCGTCGAAGACCCCGTCGTTGAAGACGATGCAGTTCTGGAAGATCTCGACGAAGGAGGTGCCGCGGAACGCGCGGGCCCGCTTCAGCACCTCGACCAGCGGCTTCTGCTGCACGTCGACCGAGCGGGCGACGAAGCGCGCGCCGGAGCCGAGCGCCACCTGCGCCGCCGAGACCGGCGCGTCGAGCGAGCCCGTCGGCGAGGACGGCGTGCGCGTCCCGACCCGGCTGGTCGGCGAGTACTGGCCCTTGGTCAGGCCGTAGATCTCGTTGTTGAACAGCAGGATCTGCAGATCGACGTTGCGCCGCAGCGCGTGCATGAGATGGTTGCCGCCGATCGACAGCCCGTCGCCGTCGCCGGTCACCATCCACACGTCGAGCGCCGGGTTGGCGAGCTTGATCCCGGTCGCGAAGGCGGGCGCGCGCCCGTGGATCGTGTGGAACCCGTAGGTCGCCATGTAGTAGGGGAAGCGCGACGAGCAGCCTATGCCCGAGACGAACACCGTCTCGTGGGTCGGCAGCTCCAGGTCGGCGAAGACCTTCTGGACCGCCTTCAGGATCGCGTAGTCGCCGCAGCCCGGGCACCAGCGCACCTCCTGGTCGGTGGCGTAGTCCTTGGGCGACGGCCGGGCGGGCGAGGGCCGGTCGGGGGAGGGCCGGTCGGGGGGCGGGGGCATCACGGTCACGGGGTGTCCTCCAGCGCGGCCCGGAACGCCGCGGCAAGCTCGCTCACCTTGAACGGCCGCCCGGTCACCTTGTTGAGGCCGCGCGCCGGCACCAGGTACCGCGCCCGCAGCAGGGTCACGAGCTGTCCGTTGTTCATCTCGGGCACCAGCACCTGCTCGAAGCCCTCCAGCAGCCCGGCCAGGTTCGCCGGCAGCGGCCAGATGTGGCGCAGATGGATGTGGCTGACCGCCGCCCCCTCGCGCCGCAGCTCCGCGACCGCCCGGCTGATCGGGCCGTAGGTCGAGCCCCAGCCGACGACGGCGAGCCTGCCGGTCGCCTCGCCCTGGTCCACGGACTGGGGCGCGATATGGTCGGCGATGCCCTCGATCTTGCCGGCCCGCGCGTCGGTCATGCGCTGGTGGTTGGCGGGGTCGTAGGAGATGTCGCCGGTATCGTAGTCGCGCTCGATGCCGCCGATGCGGTGCTCCAGCCCCGGCGTCCCCGGCCGTGCCCAGACGCGGGCCAGCGTGCCGGGGTCGCGCCGGAACGGGCGGAAGCCCTCGGCTTCGGTCTCGAAGCGGACCGGGAAGGGCGCGTAGGTTTCCAGGTCGGGCAGGCGCCACGGCTCCGAGGCGTTGGCGAGGTAGCCGTCGGTCAGCAGCAGGACCGGCGTCATGAAGGTGGTCGCGATGCGCACCGCCTCGACCGCGACGTCGAAGCAGTCGCCCGGCGAGCGCGCGGCCAGCACCGGCAGCGGGCTGTCGGCGTTGCGGCCGAACACGGCCTGGTACAGGTCGGACTGCTCGGTCTTGGTCGGCAGGCCGGTCGAGGGGCCGCCGCGCTGGGCGTTGACGACGACCAGCGGCAGCTCGGTCGCGACCGCGAGGCCGATCGCCTCGGTCTTCAGCGCAATCCCCGGGCCGGACGAGGAGGTGACGCCCAGGCTGCCGGCGAAGGAGGCGCCGATCGCGGCGCAGGCCGCCGCGATCTCGTCCTCGGCCTGGAAGGTGACGACGCCGAACCGCTTCTGCCGGGCCAGCGTGTGCAGGAGCTGGGAGGCCGGCGTGATCGGGTAGGAGCAGAAGGTCATGCCGAGCCCGGCGAGCTGGGCCCCGAACATCAGGCCCCAGGCCAGCGCCTCGGTGCCGGTGACCGTGCGGTAGTCGCCGGCCGGCAGGCGCGCCGGCGGCACCGACACGCCGCGCAAATCCTCGTGCAGCTCGACCGTCTCGCCATAGGCGTGGCCGGCGTCCAGTGCTGCCAGGTTCGCCGCCGCGATCGCCGGCGTCTTCGCGAACTTGGCGCGGATCCACGCCCGCGTCGGCTCGCGGTCGCGCCCGTACAGCCAGCACACCAGGCCGAGCGCCCACAGGTTCTTGCAGCGCAGCGCCTCCTTGTGGGAGACGCCGGTGTCGGCGACCGCACGGGCGGTCTGCGAGGACATGTCGACCGCGACGACGCGGTACCCGTCGAGCGAGCCGTCGCTCAGCGGGTTCGCGGCGTAGCCGGCCTTCGCCAGGCCCTTCTCGGCGAAGCTGTCGGCGTCGACGACGACCAGCCCGCCCCGGCGCACCTCCGGCAGGTTGACCTTGAGCGCCGCCGGGTTCATCGCGACCAGCACGTCGACGGCGTCGCCCGCCGTCATGACCCGGTCGGAGCCGAACTGGATCTGGTAGGCCGAGACGCCGAAGGTCGTGCCGACCGGGGCGCGGATCTCGGCCGGGAAGTCGGGGAAGGTCGCGAGGTCGTTCCCGGCCAGCGCCGTCGCCAGCGTGAACTGTCCCCCCACGACCTGGATGCCGTCGCCCGAATCGCCGGCGAGCCGGACGACCGCCCGGTCCACGACCGTGCCGTCAGGTTCGGGGACGTCCGCGGCCTTGATCGCGTCGAGCATCTGTCGTCGGCCCGTGTCGGTTGAACTATCGGGCCGATCCTACGGTAAAGACGACGCTTTGCAACCACTGCCGCCCGCTCTGCCCCTTTCGCGCCGTGCCTTGAAGACCTGTGTATTCCGACAGTTGCGACTCGGGGCGCCGGACGGAATCGCGGGGGGCGAAGGGGGCGTGGAATCGGACGGGCGGCCCTTCGGCCGCCCGTCGTCGCGATCGGTCCCGCGGAGTGGTCCCGCGGGCGATCCGGTCAGTTCCTCGTGCTGGAGAGGATGTCGTCGGCCAGCGTGCCGATCACCCGGCCGGGATCGATGCCCCAGTCGCCGATCTCGTCGATCTCGTCCTCGCGCACGTATTTGAGGATCTCGCCCTTCTTGAGGCGGATGTCGTAGCGCATCTCGGCGCCGAAGGTCCGGGCGACGACGAGCCCCGGCTCGCCGCGCCACGTCACGTTTCTGCCCAGTGCCAGCATGATGGTCTCCTTGGACGCGCATTTGCCGGGACAGAATTGCCCGGCGGGGCCCTTCGTTCCAGCGCGCGCGCGCATTAGCTCCGAGGAGGGGGTAGGGCCCCTTCTCTCGTGCTCGATTTGGGCACCACTTGGTATGGCCGGACGCAGCCGGCATAGGCTTTCGGCCATACCGGATAGAAGGAGGTCCCCGCCTCAGAGCGGCAGTCTTATGACCGCCCGCAGCCCGCCATGGGGGCTGTCGGCGAGCAGGACGTCGCCGCCATGGCCGCGCGCCACGTCGCGCGCGATGGTGAGGCCGAGCCCGACGCCGCCGGTCGCGCGGTTGCGCGACCCCTCCAGCCGGAAGAAGGGCCGGAACACCTCCTCGCGGTCCGGGACCGGTATGCCCGGCCCGTCGTCGTCGACGGTGATCTCGACCGCGCCCGCGCGGCGCGCCGCCGTGACCCACACGTGCCGGCCGTGGCGCCGGGCGTTGCCGACCAGGTTGGACAGGCACCGCTTGACCGCGCCCGGGCGGAGCTGCAGCTCGATCGTGCCCTCCTCGTGCAGGTCGACGACGGCGCCGTCGCGGCGCGCCCCGGCGACGACCTCGCGCACCAGCCGGTTGACGTCGGTGGGCACCGGCGTCTCGGTCCCGTCGCCGCGCGCGAAGGCGAGATAGCCGTTGATCATCTCCTCCATGTCGGAGACGTCCTGCTTCAGCTCCTCGACCTCGGGCATGTCCGCGAACAGCTCGAGCTGGAGCTTCATGCGCGTCAGCGGCGTGCGCAGGTCGTGGCTGACCCCGGCCAGCATCTCCGTGCGCTGGCTGATCTGGCGCTTGATCCGCTCGCGCATCACCAGGAAGGCGGCCGCCGCCTGGCGGACTTCCGCGGCACCTTCGAGCTTGAAGCCCTTGGCCAGCTCGCGGCCCTTGCCGAAGCTCTCGGCGGCCGCGGCCAGGCGGCGGATCGGGCGGATCTGGTTGCGCATGAAGATGATCGCGATCGCGAACAGCACCATCGCCGCGCCGACCATCCACAGCAGGAAGATGTAGGTCGTGGCGCTGTAGAGCCGGCGCTCCGGCGACATCACCGACAGCACGCCGTCCGCCATCTGCACCCGGATCTCGATCCACTCGTGGGCGACCCGCGTATCGATGGTGTAGGGCTTGCGCACGCGCTGGTCCAGGGCGTCGCCCAGCGTCCGCTCCAGCATGCGGCGCAGGCGCTGCGGCTCGTTGGGCAGGATCTCGCGGGGCTGGAACGTGATGATCAGGTCCATGTGCCGCGCCGCCATGCGCAGCGTCTCGGCCCGTTCCGCCGGGTCCGTTCCGCGGTCGAAATTATCGACCACCATCGCGATCTCGCCGGCGACGCCATGGGCGAGGCGCTGGGTCATCGTGTCCCAGTGCCGGTCGTAGAAGATCCAGGTCGCGACGACCTGGAGCAGGACGACCGGGGTGACGATGATCAGCAGCGCGCGGCCGAACAGCGTGCGCGGCAGGAAGCGCTTGACCAGCCCGAGCGCGCCGGGGCGCCGGGGGATGGTGCCGGCCGAGGACAGGTCCGGGGCCGCCATCAGTCCGGCCTCAGCACGTATCCCTCGCCGCGCACGGTGTGCAGGTAGCGAGGTTCGCGGGAGTCCGGCTCGATCTTGCGTCGCAGGCGGGTCACCTGCACGTCGACGGTGCGCGCGTTGCCGTTGATGCGGCTCTTCTCGCACAGCTCCTCGCGCGTCAGCACGACGCCGGGATGGGCCGCCAGCACCCTGAGCAGGCTGGCCTCGGCGGCGGTGAGGCGGATCGCCTCGTCCCCGCATCTCAGTTCCTCGCGCGCCGGCGCGAAGATCCACCGGCCGAGCCGGACCGCCGCCGGCGGCTCGGCCGGCCTGGGCACGCGGCGCAGGATCGAGTTGATGCGCAGGACCAGCTCGCGCGGCTCGAAGGGCTTGGCCATGTAGTCGTCGGCGCCGGACTCCAGGCCGGCGATCCGGTCGTCCGGCTCGCCGCGCGCGGTCAGCAGCAGGATCGGCACCTGGCTGTCGCGGCGCAGGCTCTCGGTCAGCTCGAGCCCGGACTCGCCCGGCATCATGATGTCGAGCACGAGCAGGTCGAAGCTGAGGCTCGCGAGCTTGCCGCGGGCGTCCTCGGCGCTCTCGGCCGTGGTGACCAGGAACCCGTTCTTCATCAGGTAGCGCTTCAGCACCTCGCGCAGGCGGAGGTCGTCGTCGACCACCAGGATGTGCACCGCCTCGTCCGTCATGGTCCGGTCCCGCTTAGCCCCTGTCCCGCTCAGTCGTTGTCCCGCTCAGTCGTTGTCCCGCCACGTCGCGGCGGGCGTGCGGCCGGGGGGCTCGTCCTGGTCGATGATGCCCAGCATCACCTTGCGGAAACCCTCGACCGCCTCCGCCCCGGCCTTGCGATAGGCGCGCGCGATGCGCTGGCGCTGGTCCTCCGACAGCAGGCGCTCCAGCTCGACGCCCTTGTCGGTCAGCTCCAGCAGGCGCTGCCGGCGGTCCCTGACGCCCGGGCGCTGCATCACGTAGCCCTGGCGGAGCAGCTCGCCCAGCACCCGCGACAGGCTCTGCTTGGTGATGCGCAGGATCGCCAGCAGGTCGGTGACGGTGATCTGCGGGTTGCGCCCGACGAAGTAGATGACCCGGTGGTGCGCCCGCCCGAACCCCAGGCGCGACAGCATCGCGTCCGGCCCGGCCGTGAAGTCGCGATAGGCGTAGAACAGCAGCTCCATTCCCTGGCGCAGTTCCTCCTCGCGCAGGAACAGCGGATTCACGCCGGGCTTCATTTCAGCCATGTTGACTCTGATGCGATTGCAATGTTACCAATAACCATCCAACCTCGGACACAATGTATCAAAGAAGGCGCGTTAAAATGTCCATTATCCCCTTTGACGACCGCGACGGGCAGATCTGGTTCGACGGAGCCATGGTTGCGTGGCGGGACGCCAAACTGCATGTGCTGACGCATGGTCTTCACTATGCGAGCTGTGTATTCGAAGGGGAACGGGTTTACAACGGGCACGTCTTTCGTCTGCGCGACCACTCCGAGCGCCTGCGCCGTTCGGCGGAGATTCTCGGCTTCGACCTTCCGTTCACGGTCGAGGAACTCGACGCGGCGACGCGCCAGGTCGTCGCCGCCAACGGCATCGTCGACGGCTACGTGCGCCCGGTCGCCTGGCGCGGCACGGAGATGATCGGCGTCTCCGCCCAGCAGACCCGCATCCACGTCGCGATCGCGACCTGGCAGTGGCCGACCTATTTCTCGGCCGAGGCGCGCAAGGCCGGCATCCGGATGACCTGGAGCCGCTGGCGCCGCCCGGCGCCGGACACGGCGCCGACGCAGAGCAAGGCGGCCGGCCTCTACATGATCTGCACGCTGGGCAAGCACGAGGCCGAGGCCCAGGGCTTCCACGACGCGATGATGATGGACTGGCGCGGCCAGCTCGCGGAGGCGACCGGGGCGAACGTCTTCCTGCTGATCGACGACAAGCTGCACACGCCGACGCCGGACTGCTTCCTGGACGGCATCACGCGGCGCACCGTGATCGACCTGGCCCGTGCCCGCGGCGTCGAGGTGGTCGAGCGGGCGATGATGCCCGACGACCTGGCCAAGGCGCGCGAGGTGTTCCTGACCGGCACGGCGGCCGAGCTGACCCCCGTCGGCAGCGTGGACGACCTTCGCTTCACCCCCGGCCAGCTCACGGAGCTGCTGTCGGCGGACTTCAACGAGCTGGTCCGCCGCCCGCCCGCGGGCGATATCGCCGCCGAGTAGAGGGGCAGCCGAGGCCCACTGTCGCACGCCGGTCACAGCCCGGCGTGCTAGCGTCGCCGCTTTCCGGAAGGGGGCATCCCCGGCGAGGAGGCGAGCGATGTTGGGCCGAAGACTGCCGCCGCTGCTGTGCGGCGCCTTCCTGCTCTCGGGCTGCGTGGCCGACATGGCCGGCCGCGCGGCGACCGGGGCGCTGGGTTCCGTCGACGCGGCCGGCATCGCCGGCCGCCTCGCCGCGCGCACCGGCCTCGCGGACGCCATGGCCGAGGGGGAGCCCGACCTCGACCATGTCGGCGTGCCGCTGCCGGCCCTGGCGGCCGGCCGGGTCGAGGGGCCGGTGCCGCCCGACCTCGTGCGCGAGGCGCTGAAGGACATCGCGGTCGAGCACGGGCCCGGGCTGGCCGGCCAGCTTGCGGCCAACATGCTGACCGGCGGGCTGGTCGGGGCGGCGAGCCTGCCGCGCCTGGCCGGCGACGCCGCGGCCGCCGCGCGGACGCTGAAGGCGGCCGCCGCCGACCAGGCCGTCATCGACGCCGCCTATGCGCAGGACCGGCTGACCCGGTCCGAGACCGCCCTCGTCCCCGACGCCGACCGCGCCGCCGAAGCCGCCGCCCTGCTCGCGATCGCCGACCGGCCGGAGCCGGCCTCCGCCCGCTGGACCAACGCCGGGACGGGCGCCTCCGGCAGGGTGGCGGTCGGCCCCGACGGATCGCCTGCCGGGCCGCCCCCCGACTCACCGGATGACCCGGTGCCCTGCCGCCTCGTCGAGCGCAGCTACGAGAACGGCACGGTCAGGCGCGGCGGAAAGGGCCTGATCTGCAGGCAGCGCGGCGTCTGGTACGACCTGGGCTGACTGGAATCGCCCTTTAGCTTCCGAATTTTTGAGTCTATGTTTCTTCGACAGGTCAATTAATTGTCGGAGATACGCAATGGTCGATCCTATGTGTCCGTCCGACGCGGAAGGCCTGCGGTTCGATCAGGTCGCGACGCTGTTCCATCGCAGGCTGTCGCGGGCGATCGGCGTCGGCCTCAGGAGGCGGGGCTACAGCCTTCCCGCCCTGTCCGTGCTGGGCATCCTGTGGAAGGGCGACGGGTTGCCGCAGAACGAGATCGCGCGCCGGGCCGGCATCACGACGCCGAGCTGTTCGGCGGCGCTGGCGGCGCTCCAGCGCGCCGGGCTGGTCCATCGCCGCCGCTGCGAGCACGACCGCCGCCGCTCGGAGGTGTGGCTGACCGAGCGCGGGCGCGCCGCCCGCGTGCCCATCGACGCCGCGGTGGGGCAGGTCCTGGAGGGGGCGCTGGCCGGCACCCCGCCCGACGACGTTGCCAGGGCGCGCGCGGTGATGATGACCATGCTCGGCAATCTCGACCGCATCGAGCGGCGGACGCCGGACCGGATCGCCGCCGAATAGGGCGGGCCCGGCCCGGCCGGGCGCCGTCAGTCCGCGGCGGCCGGTTCCGCCGCGAGCGCGGATGTGTCCGACTCGGCGGCCCCGTCGGGCCGTGCGGCGGGGTAGATGTCCAGGATCTTCTCGCGGAACGACCGGAGATGGTCGACCACGCCGTCCAGGTCCGTGATCAGCGCGCGCAGGTCCCCGTCGTCGCGCAGCGCCGCCTTCCAGTTCTCGATCAGGGTCTCGACCGCGTCCTCCGCCGCGAAGGACGGGAGGTCCGGGCCGGTTTCGGCCAGGCGCCGGATGGTGTCGATGATCCCTGGGTTGCCGACGGTCACGTTCGCCTCCTGGATTCAGAGAAGCCGATTGTCGCGCTGTCTGGTTGCCGGAAGGTTTACGCGCCCGCGTCCCAGCGCGCCGCCGCCGCGTCGTCCTCGTCGCGGGCCTCGACCCAGCGCTCGCCTTCCGGCGTCTCCTCCAGCTTCCAGAAGGGCGCCTTCGTCTTGAGCCAGTCGATCAGGAACTCGCAGCTCTCCAGCGCGGCCTTGCGGTGCGCCGACGCCGTCGCCACCAGCACGATGCGCTCTCCGGGCTCCAGGCGGCCGTGGCGATGGACGATGAGGCTGGCCGAGAGCGGCCAGCGGCGCCGGGCTTCGGCCTCGATCTCCGCCAGGAGGCGCTCGGTCATGCCGGGATAGTGCTCCAGCGTCATGGCGCTCGCGCCGGCGCCGCCGGAGACGTCGCGCACCAGCCCGACGAAGCTCGCCAGCCCGCCGATGCCGTGGTCGTCCCGCGCCAGCGCGTCCAGCTCCGCGCCGACGTCGAAATCCTCGCGCTGCACCCGGACCGCCATCCCGCTTCCCCGCTCAGCCGCCGGTGACCGGCGGGAACAGCGCGACCTCGTCCCCGGGGGCGACGCGCTGGCCGGGCTTGGCGTATTCCTGGTTCACCGCGACCCGCACCACCGACGGGTTCTCCAGTGCTGTGGCGAAGTTCGGCCCGCGCGTGGCGAGCCACGCGACCAGGTCGGCGACGGTGGCGACGTGCGCCGGCGGCTCCACGACCTCCTCGGAGATGCCGATCCTGGTGCGCAGCCAGGCGAAGTACAGCAGTTTCATGCCGGCCTCATCCCGCGGTGCTGGTCTTGCCGCCGGGCTGCGGCGCCCGGGCCGGCCTGCGGGGGGCCGGCGCCATCATATGCTGCCAGCCCGCGCGCATGTAGTCCCAGCCCGTCACCAGCGTGAACACGCCGGCGAGCCACAGCCCGGCCATCCCGATCTCCGCGACCGGCACTGTGGCGGGGCCGGCGTCGCCGACGATCAGGAAGCCCAGCGCCGACATCTGGATCGTCGTCTTCCACTTGGCGAGGCGGCTGACGGGCATGCCGACCTGGAGGCTGGCCAGGAACTCCCGCAGCCCCGAGACCAGCACCTCGCGCAGCAGGATCACGACCGCGGGCAGGACCGAGATGCCCTGCAGCCGGTCGACCGCGACCAGCATGAACAGCACGGCCGCGACCAGCAGCTTGTCCGCGATCGGGTCCAGGAACTTGCCGACCGGCGAGGTCTGGTCCATGACCCGGGCGAGATAGCCGTCGAGGTAGTCGGTGATCGCCGCCGCCGCGAACAGGCCGCAGGCGGTCCAGGCCGCCCAGGGGCCGGTCAGGAAGAACAGCCCGATGATGACCGGGATGACCGCGATCCGCGACAGCGTCAGCAGGTTGGGAAGGCTGGTCAGCATGGTCGTCGGCTCTGTCTGCGCAGGGGTGGTCCCGGGACAAGGCGCATTCTAGCCCTCGGGGTGGAAGTGATCATAAATTTTTTTGGCGACCGCCCGGCTGATGCCCGGCACGGCCTCCAGGTCGGCGAGGCCGGCGCGCTCCACTCCCCGCGCCGCGCCGAAGTGATGCAGCAGGGCCCGCTTGCGCGCCGGGCCGATTCCGGGGATCTCGTCGATCACCGACCGGCCGATCGCCTTCTGCCGGCGCGCGCGGTGGGTGCCGATCGCGAATCGGTGCGCCTCGTCGCGCAGGCGCTGCAGGAAATACAGCACCGGGTCCTTCGGCTCCAGCGAGAAGGGCGGGCGGGCGGGCATGAAGAACCGCTCGCGCCCGGCGTTGCGGTCGGGCCCCTTGGCGATCGAGACGACCGGCAGGTCCGCGATGCCCAGCTCGTCCAGCACCTCGGTCGCCACCGCGAGCTGGCCCTGCCCGCCGTCGATCAGCACGAGGTCGGGCCAGGTGCCGCCGCTGCGCTCGGGGTCCTCGCGCACCGCGCGGGCGAAGCGGCGCGTCAGCACCTCGCGCATCATCGCGTAGTCGTCGCCCGGCGCGATCGGGCCGCGGATGTTGAACTTGCGGTAGGCGTTCTTGACCATGCCTCCCGGCCCGGCGACGATCATGGCGCCGATCGCGTTGGTGCCCTGGATGTGGCTGTTGTCGTAGACCTCGATCCGCTCCGGCGCCGCGTCGAGGCCGAAGGCGTCGGCGACCCCCTCCAGCAGCTTCGCCTGGGACGCGCTCTCCGCCATCCGGCGGCCCAGCGCCTCGCGCGCGTTGTTGAGCGCATGGTCGAGCAGGCGGCGCTTGTCGCCGCGCCTGGGCACCGCGACCTCGACCCTGTGCCCGGCGCGCAGGGACAGCGCCTCGACGATCAGCTCGTGCTCCGCCATGTCGTGGCTCGCCAGGATCAGCTTCGGCGCCGGCTTGTTCTCGTAGAACTGCCCGACGAAGGCGGCCAGCACCTCGGCGGCCTCGACGTTCTTGTCGTGGCTCGGGAAATAGGCGCGGTTGCCGTAGTTGCTGCCGCCGCGGAAGAAGAACACCTGGATGCAGGTCGCGCCGCCCTCCTGGTGGGCGGCCACGACGTCCGCGTCCTCCACGCCCTCGACGTTGATGTCCTGGTGCGCCTGGATCGCGGTGAGCACGCGGATCCGGTCGCGCAGGCGCGCCGCCGCCTCGAAGTCCAGCGCGTCGCTCGCTTCCTGCATCTGGCGCGACAGCTCGCCCTGGATCTCGCGGCTGCGCCCGGACAGGAAGGCGCGCGCCTGGCCGACCTGGCCGCGGTACTCGTCCGGCGACACGCGGGCGACGCAGGGCGCGGTGCAGCGCTTGATCTGGTGCTGCAGGCACGGCCGCGAGCGCGAGGTGAACACCGTGTCGGCGCAGTTGCGCAGCATGAACGCCCGCTGCAGGGCCGTCACCGTGCGCTTGACCGCGCCCGCGGACGCGAAGGGGCCGAAATAGTCGGCCTGGGCGTCGCGCGTGCCGCGATGCATCACGAGCTGCGGGTACTCGTGCCCGCGGGTGATCTTGATGTAGGGGAACGACTTGTCGTCGCGCAGCAGCACGTTGTAGCGGGGCGCGAACCGCTTGATCAGGTTCGCTTCCAGCAGCAGCGCCTCGACCTCGGTGTGGGTCGTGACGAACTCCATCGTCGCCGTCTCGGCCACCATGCGCTGGAGCCGGTTCGGCAGCTTCATCACATGGGTGTAGTTCGCGACGCGCTTCTTCAGGCTCTTGGCCTTGCCGACGTAGAGCACGTCGCCCGCGGCGCTCAGCATGCGGTAGACGCCGGGCGTGTTCGGCAGCGTGCGCAGATGCGAGCGGATCACCTCCGCCCCCTCGGCGAGCGCCCCGGCGCCGCGCCGGCGCGCGGACGGCTTCGCCGGCGCGCCGCCGGGGCCCGCGGTCTCGGCCGGGGCCTCGGCCGCGTCCTGCGTCGTCGTGTCTTCCGTCGGGGCCGGCGTCGGGACTGTCTGGTTCATGGTCGGCGGTATGTTGGCAGCGGCACGGGCGGGGTCAACAGGTGGCAGGCGGGTGGCGGGCAACAGCCATTACCCCCATCGTCGTAAACCTAAAGTGGGTAATCCACCGATTGTGTGGATAAGTCTGTCGATAATTGGCGGAAAGCCTGTTCCCAACGCGGCGGCGCCTGGGTTCCCTGGGGATTGCCTAATTTTTCAGCAAAACGCTATATGACTGAAAAGAAATGATATTTTCCTTGTCAAGCTGGTGCATGACGGGGGGTGCCGGAATTTTCCACCTTGACAAGGATCGGCCAGGACCGGCGGCGGGCCATGTGCAAAACTCGGGGTATTGCGGCTCCGTTTCTCCGGCGATGACGGGTTGGATCGCGGATCATGGTTACTCCACCGGTATGAACCCGGAGGCGGGCTGGGCCCAGCCGAGATGCTCGCCGCCGTCCAGCGCGATCATCTGCCCGGTCATGGCGGGTGCGTCCAGGATGTAGCGCAGCGCCGCGCAGATCTCCTCCGGGGCGGTCGGGCGGCGCAGGGGCAGGTTGCGCCACTGCGCGGCGAAGTCCTCCTCGCTCTGGCGCGCGTTCCTGAGCGTCGGTCCCGGGCCGATGCCGTTGACCCGGACGCGGGGGGCGAGCGCCAGGGCGAGCGTGCGGGTCAGCGTCCACAGCCCGGCCTTGCTCAGGGTGTAGCTGAGGAAGGCCGGGGTCGGGTTCCAGACGCGCTGGTCGATAATGTTGACGATGGCGCCGGTCTCGTCCTCGGGAAGCTGGCGGGCGAAGGCCTGGGAGAGGACGAAGGGCGCGCGGAGATTGGTCTCCAGATGGGCGTCCCAGCTCTCCCGCGTCGCGGTGAGCGCCTCGTCGGGCTCGAACCGGCTGGCGTTGTTGACGAGGCAGGCCAGCGGGCCGAGCCGTTCGACGGCCAGCGGGACCAGCGCTTCGGTATCGCTCTCGGAGGCGAGGTCGGCCTGGACCGCGGCCGCGTGGCCGCCCAGGGCCTCGATCTCCGACACGACCCCGTCCGCCTCGTCCTTCGACGAGCGATAATGGACGGCGACCGCCCATCCGTGCGCGGCGAGGTCGAGCGCGATGGCGCGCCCGATCCGCCGTCCGGCGCCGGTCACCAGCGCCGCCTTCTTCCTGATCTCGACCATGGGCGCACTCTAGATCGGATCGCGGTCGGGCGCGAGTACCCGATCACGCGAATCCCTTCCGGAATCAAGGGCTTGGGAGTAGGCGGGCCGCCTCAGTGCGCGAAGTCGGGCTCCTCGCGCATCAGGATGCGCTTCACGCTCTCCAGGTGCAGGCGCGCGCTCTCGGCGTCGCCGGCCCGCATCTGCTCGCAGGTCCTGCGCGCGATCTCGGGGGCGACCGGCACCAGCCGGCGTCCCGTGCTCATGGCCGTGACCTGCGCCTCGGCGGCGCGCTCGAGATAGTAGAGGTCGTCCCAGGCCTCGGCGATCGTCGGG
>NZ_DASYHS010000208.1:0-1760 GCF_035998295.1 Arenibaculum sp.
GTCGCCGGCGGCGAGCGGCACGGTGCCGTCGCCCCTGCGCAGGCTCACCGCCCCCGGCCCGGCGTCCAGGGTCACGGGCCCGGTGTTGGCGGCCGAGGCCAGGAACCAGAACTCCATGCCGTCGACGTAGCGGGCCACCGAAGGGGCGTGGGCGATCACGATCGCGTCCGCGGTGCCGACCGCGGCGGGCATGCCGCCGCCGAAGCGCGCCCAGTCGGCATCGCCGGCCGGGCAGTAGATCCGCTTGAGGCCGGCGGCGAAGTTGACCAGCGCGTTGGCGTTGGAGGAGCGGATGGGCGAGCGGGTCAGGGTCTGGGGCGGGCCGGCATTGACGGTGCCGTCGCCGATCTCCCAGGCGGAGCCGTCCTCGTTCTCGATGACGTAGCGGGCGGTGGCGCCGGCGCCGAACTCGTCGACGAAGCCGCGCCGCCCGGCGGGCGGGGCCAGCAGCTCGATCGGGCCGGTGCCGGTCGTGGTGGAGGTCTGCTCGACGCGGTTGCCGATGCTCATGTCTGTCTCACAATGCCTGGATGATACTGAAGGACGTCGCGGGCGGGCTTCACAGCTCCGCGTCGAGCGCGAGCCAGTCCTCGGTCTGGTCGATCGTGCCGCTGTTGTTGCTGCCCAGCCCGCCGAAGCCCGTCAGGACGACGTATCCGCCGGCCGGGGTCATCTTCGCGCCGCCGATGGCGGTATTGCTGGAGGTCGTGGTGATCACGGCGGGAACGGCCACCGTCACGCTGGGCGAGACCAGGCCCGCGGTCGGCGTGCGTCGCATCCTGCCGAACGGGACCGAGACGTATGCGGTCGTCCCGCCATCCGTCGTCAGGCTCATGCCCGGGCCGACCCGCTGATAGTACCGCTGGCATCGGGCCGTCTCGATTTCGATGGGAACCCGCTCGAACGGTGTCGAAACCGGGCTCGCCTCGACCTGCACTTCGCCGATCTCGAGAACAGCCCCGGCCGCCAGCCCGGAATTGTCCCAGTGCAGCTTGAACGCCATTTCCCGAACGTCGGAGGGAATGTCGACGGTGTAGGAGAAGCGGCTATCGGCGGGCGTGACGGGAACGAGGGTATTCAGGGGGTAGGCCATGCTTGCCCAGGCGCCGCTTTCCAACGCGGTCGACCCCTCGTCGGCGACGGTTCCCGTAACGAGAAGCACGGAAACTCCTTGATTCCAGGTAACCGATTTCAGCGCCCTGAACGAGAGCGTTACGCGCCTGCCGGCGAACCGGCGGACGTTGGCTTCCTCGATGATCTGCGCGAACCGCTGGGCCTGTCCCGTCCCCACGAACCGGTTGCAGATGATCGCGCACCGGTATCCGATCCCATCCGCGCCCATCGTACGCTGGAGCGTGTAGTCGCCGTCGGTTCCGGCGGCATTCCACAGGTAGAAGCGGTCCGGTCCGTACTCGGCCCGATTGGTCCGGCAGGTGATCGCGGTGCCGCGCTGCCAGACGTCGAAGGCGCCGTTGATGATCCCGTTCCTGAATGCCCGAAGCGGCCCGGCTAGCTGATAGCCGGTGCCGGCGGCGTCGACCTGGAGCGTCCTGCCCGCGTCCGCGGGTGTCGGCACCGGCAGCGCGGGGTGGAGAAGCCGGAAGCGCCCGCCGCCGGACGCGTCGTACTTCACGCCGACGACGTGGCCGGGGCGCAGGTCGCCGGCGGCGAGCGGCACGGTGCCGTCGCCCCTGCGCAGGCTCACCGCCCCCGGCCCGGCGTCCAGGGTCACGGGCCCGGTGTTGGCGGCCGAGGCCAGG
>NZ_DASYHS010000271.1:0-14838 GCF_035998295.1 Arenibaculum sp.
TCCGCCGAGGCTTCCATCCGGGCGGCGCTGATCACCGCCTGGGTGCGGTTCCTGACGTTCAGCGCCTTGAAGATCGCCGTGACGTGGATCTTCACCGTGCCCTCGGACAGGCCGAGATCCTTGGCGATCTGCTTGTTCGACTTGCCGTCCCGCAGGCAGCCGAGCACGTCCCACTGGCGCTGCGTCAGCGCGCCGCGCGCGCCGCCCGTCTCACGCTCCCTCGCCCCGGCGGCGCCGATCACGGCGGCGGGAGGGACGTAGGCGCCGCCCGCGAGCACCAGCTCCAGCGCGCCGAGCATCACCTGGACGCTGGACGACTTCGGCACGTAGGCGGCGGCGCCGTGGGCCATCGCCGCGCGCATGTCCGTCGTCGTCTCCGACGCCGAGACGACGACGACCGGCGCGCCCCGGCCCTTGTCCTTCAAGGCGCGGATGCCTTCGAAACCGGGCCAGCCCGGCATGTTGAGGTCGGTCAGGACCAGGTCCACCGCCCGGCCCTCGTCCAGGGCGGTCAGCATCTCGTCGTAGCTGCCGAAATGATGCACCTCGATCTCGGGGCGGGCGTTCCTGAACAGCCTCTCCAGGCCTTCGCGGAAAAGAGGATGGTCGTCCCCGATCGCTATGCGCATGGTCCCGTCACCTCGCCGCCTCAGGCCAGCCGGTTCCGCGGCCGTCCACCATTGGTAGTACGAAAGTATATCGGACACGGCGGAGTACACCAAGCGGTAATCAGGGCGGCAATCGGGGCGGCGATCATGCCGCCTGCGAATGGTCGCGCAGGTCCCGCTCGCTCTCGGCCCAGGCGGCGACCGCGGGCGGCATCGCGGGCGAGGCCACGGCCCGGCCGAGCAGGCGCAGCACCTCGGCCGGCGGCACGCTCGCGCGCCCGGCCAGGAACAGCCCCTTGACGATCGCATGGCAGGCGAGCTGGCCGCCGCGCGTCTCGAAGCGCTGCTCCATGTAGACCCATTTGTCGTCCCAGCACAGGATCCGCGTGCGCAGGACGTAGCGCTGGAACGGCGCCAGCGGCCGCCGGAAGCGCACCGTGGCGCCGCCCAGCACGGGCATCCACCGCTCCCGCAGCATGGCCCGCAGGAACCCCGCGCGGACGATCAGGTCCGTGCGGCCCAGGTCCATGATCGTCAGGTAGCGGCCGTTGTTCATGTGCAGGTTGACGTCCAGGTCGTTCGGCCAGACCCGGAAGGCGAGGACGGACGGGTCCATGAGGTCGCGGCGGCGGCCCAGGAGGGCCGCCGCCAGCACGCGGATCATGCGCAGGATCAGGTTCATGGCCGGTCAGAACGCCTCGGCCTCGACGTCCATCAGCGGCTTCGCGCCGGCGTTGACGGTGATGAACAGCGCGTTGACCTGGGGCAGGAGCTTGGCGAAGTAGAAGCGCGCGATCTTGATCTTGGCCTCGTAGAAGGCGTCCCGCCCCCCTGCTCCCCCGGCTGCCTCCTCGGCCAGCCGGCGCCGCGCGGTCTCGGCCATGCGCAGCCACATGAAGCCGAGCGCCACGAGGCCGAACATGCGCAAATAGTCGCTCGACGCCGCCCCGGCCTCCTCGGGGTCCGCCAGTCCGCGCTGCGCGACCAGCGCCGTCGCCTGCTGCAGCTTCGTGAACGCCTTCAGCAGCGGCAGCACGAACTCCGCGAGCCCCTCGTCCTCCATCCGCTCCTCGAGGTGGCGGCCGACGGGATGGAAGAAGTGGCGCAGCAGGCGGCCCATGTTCTGCGGCAGCTTGCGGCCGACGAGGTCGAGCGCCTGGATGCCGTTGGCGCCCTCGTAGATCTGGGTGATGCGGGCGTCGCGGACGTACTGCTCCATCCCGTAGTCGCGGATATAGCCGTGGCCGCCATGGATCTGGACGCCGAGATTGGTCGCCTCGAACGCGCAGTCCGTGAAGAACGCCTTCACGACCGGCGTCATCAGCGCGACGAGGTCGTCGGCCTCCTGGCGCGCGTCCGGGTCCGGGTCCCGCTCGGCCCGGTCGATGCTCAGCCCGATCCAGGCCGCGAGCGCGCGGGCGCCCTCGTTGTAGGCCCGCATCGTCAGCAGGCTGCGGCGCACGTCGGGATGGACGATGATCGGGTCGGCCGGCCGGTCGGGGGCCCGGGCGCCCGACAGCGCGCGGCCCTGGAGCCGGTCGCGGGCGTAGGCGACCGCGTTCTGGTAGCTGATCTCGGCCAGGCCCAGCCCCTGGATGCCGACCGCGAGCCGGGCCGCGTTCATCATCGTGAACATCGCCCGCATGCCCTTGTGCGGCTCGCCGACCAGCCAGCCCTTCGCGTCCTCGAAGTTCAGCACGCAGGTCGCGGACGCCTTGATGCCCATCTTATGCTCGATCGCGCCGCAGGCGACGCCGTTGCGGGCACCCGGCGTGCCGTCGGCGCGCGGCAGGAACTTCGGCACCACGAACAGCGAGATGCCGCGGGTGCCCTCCGGCGCGTCGGGCAGCTTCGCCAGCACGAGATGGACGATGTTCTCGGTCAGGTCGTGCTCGCCGGCCGAGATGAAGATCTTGGTCCCGGTGATCCGGTAGCCGCCGCCACCATCACCGTCGCCGCCGCCGTCCGGCACCGCGCGCGTGCGGATCATGCCGAGATCGGTGCCGCAATGGGGCTCGGTCAGGCACATCGTGCCGGACCAGGTGCCGTCGACCAGCTTCGGCAGGTAGAGCCGCTTCTGCTCCTCGCTGCCCCAGCGGTGCAGCGCGTTGTAGGCGCCGAGGCTCAGGCCGGGATACATGCCGAAGCTCATGTTGGCGGAGCTGATGAACTCCTCCATCACGAACTGCACGGTGTGCGGCAGGCCCTGTCCGCCATACTCGGGATCGGCGGACAGGCCGGTCCAGCCGCCCTCGATATAGGTGCGGTAGGCTTCCTTGAAGCCGGACGGCGTGTACACGACGCCGTTCTCGAAACGGCAGCCCTCCTCGTCGCCGGACTGGTTGAGGGGGAACAGCTCGTTCTCGCAGAGCTTGGCCCCCTCCTCCAGCACCGCCTCGATCAGGTCGGGCGTGTGCTCCTCGTGCCCCGGCAGGCGCGCCAGCGCGCCAAGGTCGAACACCTCGTTCAGGACGAAGCGGACGTCGTCCAGCGGTGCCTTGTAGGTCGGCATGTCTCGTCTCCCCAGGTCTGGCGGACCGTCCGATTCAGTTGCGCAGCGGCTTGCCGGTCTCGAGCATGTGCTCGATCCGGGCGATCGTCCTCGGCTCGCGGACGAGGTGCATGAACACCGCGCGCTCCAGCGCCGACAGGTCGGCCCCGGTCAGTACCCGCGTCACGTCGGTGTCCCCGCCGCTCAAGACCTCCGCCAGCCCTTCCGCGACCACGGCGTCGTGCCCGCTCGCCCGGCCCTGGGCGAGGAAGCCCTCGATCACGAGCCGCAGCGCGAGGCGCGCGGTCGGGCCGGGCAGCCGCAGCTCGACCGGCTCGGGCGGCGCGTAGTCCCCGGCCAGCTTCAGCGCCAGCGCCTTGGCGTCGGCCAGCAGCCGGTCGCGGTTCATGGTGATGCCGTCGCCGTCCCGCAGGAACAGCAGGTCCCGCGCCTCGGCCGCCGACTTGGCGACCTTGGCCGTGCCGATCGTCTCGAAGGCGGCGGCGATCGGCGGCATCGGGCCGCCCGGGCGCCGGCGGTTCGTCCAGTGGCGGGTCAGCAGCTCCTTGCAGCCGCCCCAGCCCGGCACCAGCCCGACGCCGACCTCGACCAGGCCGGCATAGGTCTCGGCATGGGCCTGGACCCGGTCGCAATGCAGCAGCAGCTCGCAACCGCCGCCCAGCGCCATGCCCGAGGGCGCGGCCACGACCGGGAAGGGTGCTGTCCTCAGCGCCTCGTAGACCTCCTGCCCCTCCTCGACCTGCTGCTCGATCTGGGGCCACAGCCCGATATTGACGGCGAACAGCGCGATGCCGAGATTGACGCCGACCGAGAAGTTCTCGCCCTCGTTATGGACGACGAGCGCCTTCCAGCGGCCCTTGCCGTCGCCGACCAGGCCGATCGCCTTGCGGATCATGGCCATGATGTCCGCGTCCAGCGCGTTCATCTTGCTCGTGAACTCCAGGCACAGCACGCCGTCGCCGACGTCCCACAGCGCAGATGAGCCGTTCTTAGCGACCGGGGCGGAGCCCCGCTTCACGTCGGACAGCAGCAGCACCCCCTCGGGCCGGGGCACGTCGGCATAGTCGCCGCCGGTCGCGAGATACTGCAGCCGCCCGCCCTCGACCCGGTAGAAGCCGCGGCCGCGGGCCAGGCGCAGCAGCGGCGGCACCGCCATGCCCTCGGCCTCCAGCGCGTCGGCGAGCCAGTCGGCGCCCAGCCGGTCGATCAGCTCGAACGGTCCGTATTTCCAGGCATAGCCGAGGCGCATCGCCTCGTCGACCGCCACGACCGTGTCGGCGATCTCCGGGACCAGGGCCGCCGAATAGGCCAGGGTCTGCAGCAGCACGCTGCGCGCGTAGCGCCCGCCCCTGTCGGGATGCTCGACCAGCGCCCGCAATCCGCCGCGCGCCGCCTCGACGCTGTCGAGGCGTGGCTTGCCCGTCTTGCGGTAGCGGCCGGTCCCGAGGTCGATCGCCTCCTTCACGCGGGCGCCTCCCTCGCGGCTCAGGCGGTAGAAGCCGCCCTTGCCCTTGCGGCCGGTCAGCCCCTCCGCGATCATGCGGCGCAGCAGCTCGGGCTCGCGGTGGATCGCGCGGTAGGGATCGTCGGGCGGCAGCGTGTCGAGCAGCGACCGGCTGATATGCGGCATCAGGTCCAGGCCGACCAGGTCGACCAGCCCGAAGATGCCGGTCTTCGGCACGCCCATCGGCCGGCCGGCGACGGCGTCCGCCTCCTCGACCGTCAGGCCGAGATCGAAGGCGGCGTTGATGCCGGCCTGGATCCAGAAGGTGCCGATCCGGTTGGCGATGAAGCCCGGCCGGTCCTTGCAGCGCACGACGCCCTTGCCGAGCGACCGGTCGGCGAAGCCCGTCACCGCCTCGACCGCCTCGGGCCGGGTGCGCTCGCCGGCGACGACCTCCAGCAGGCGCATGTAGCGCGGCGGGTTGAAGAAATGGGTGATCAGGAAGTCCTCGGCGAAGCGCCCGCCCTGGCCCTCTACCAGCTTCGAGAGCGGGATCGTCGAGGTGTTGGAGGACACGATCGATCCCGGCCGGCGCACGGCGTCGATGCGGGCGTACAGCTCGGACTTGACGCGGGGGTCCTCGACCACCGCCTCGACGATCCAGTCGGCCTCGGCCAGCCGGGCGAGGTCGTCCTCCAGGTTCCCCGGCGTCACCAGCTTCGCGTTGCGCCGGTGCATGAAGGGGGCGGGCTCGGTCTTCAGCATCCTGTCGATCGCCGAGCGGGCGAGCGTGCTGCGGTCGGCGGCACCCGCCGGCACGATGTCGAGCAGCAGGACGGGGATGCCGGCATTGGCGAGATGGGCGGCGATGCCGCTGCCCATCACGCCGGCGCCGATCACGGCTGCGCTTCGGATCTCCATGGGCCGGTCTCCTTCCACGCCGCTCACACCGCCTCGAGGACGGTCGCGATGCCCTGGCCGCCGCCGATGCACTGGGTGGAGAGCGCGAAGCGCCCGCCCTCGCGCTTCAGGAGCTGGGCCGCCTTGCCGGTGATGCGCGCCCCGGTGGCGCCGAGCGGATGGCCGAGCGCCAGCGCGCCGCCGTCGAGGTTGACCCTCGCCTCGGCGAAGCCGAGCTCGCGGGCGACCGCCATGGACTGGACGGCGAAGGCCTCGTTGCTCTCGACGATGTCCAGCTCGGCGACCGAGATGCCCGCGCGCTCCAGCGCCTTGCGCGAGGCCGGGACCGGGCCGATGCCCATGATCGTCGGGTCGCAGCCCGACACCGCGACCGAACGCAGCCGCGCCAGGATCGGCAGCCCGTTGGCGCGCGCGAACTCCTCAGTGGTGACGAGGGTCGCGGACGCGCCGTCGGTCAGCGGGCTGGAGGTGCCGGCGGTCACCATGCCCGACGCGTCGAAGGCGGGCTTGAGGCCGGCCAGCGTCTCGGCGTCGGTCTCCGGGCGGATGCAGCCGTCGGCGTCCACGACGCCGTCCGGGGTCTCGATCGGCACGATCTCGTCGGCGAACCGGCCGGCGGCGCGCGCGGCCGCCGCCTTGGCGTGGCTCGCGACGGCATAGGCCTCCTGGTCGGCGCGCGTGATCTGGTACTTGCGGGCGAGGTTCTCGGCCGTGGTGCCCATCGCCATGTAGGCGCCCGGCTCCGCCTCGGCCAGCTTCGGGTTGGGCATCGGGTTGAAGCCCGGCATCGGCACCCGGGTCATGGACTCGACCCCGCCGCAGACGAAGGCGTGGCCCGCGCCGAGCTGGATCGCGCCCGCGGCGACGTGGATCGCCTGCATGGACGAGCCGCAGAAGCGGTTGATCGTGGTGCCGGCGACGCAGCGCGGCAGGCCGGCGAGCATGCCGACGATGCGGGCGACGTTGAAGCCCTGCTCGCCCTCGGGGAACGCGCAGCCGAGGATCAGGTCCTCGATCTCGTCGGGATCGACGCCGCTGCGCGCGACCAGGGCCTTCACCACCTGGGCGGCCAGGTCGTCGGGGCGCACCCTGGCGAGCGCGCCCTTGTTCGCGAGCGTGAAGGGCGAGCGGGCGAAGCCCGCGATGACGACGTTCTTCATGATCTCGGCCCTCATGGTCTCGGCTCTCCTCGCCTGAAGCGCGCAGCCCCGCGGGGCTGCGCCGCGTTTCGTCCCGTCAGTCCCCGCCGCCCCCGGCGGCACCCCTGGCCCCGAGATGGGCGACGATCTGGCTCTCCAGCTCGGCCAGTTCGGCCAGCGTCTGCTCGACGTCGCGCAACTGCTCGCGCAGCTGCTCCTGGCGCTCGCGCCCGCGCCGCAGCAGGAAGCGCATCTGTTCGACCTGCTGGTCGTCCACGTCGTAGAGGTCGAGGAAGTCCTTGATCTCCGCGATCGTGAAGCCGAGCCGCTTGCCGCGCAGGATCAGGGCCAGCCGCCCGCGGTCGCGATGGCTGTAGACGCGGTTGAGCCCGTCGCGCGCCGGCGCGATCAGGCCCTGGTCCTCGTAGAAACGGATCGTGCGCGGCGTCACCTGGAACTCGGCGGCCAGCTCGCTGATCGTGCAGGTGCCTTCGCCGACCTCGTCCAGCATCGCGCCCTCCGCTAGGTGACGTTTACGTAAACGTAAGGTATGAGGCCGGGAACCACCTGTCAAGGCGCGGAGGGCGCCGGCTCGCTCCCGGCGCCGGCCGGGGCCGTCAGCCCCCGGACTTTTCCCGCTGCGCCTCCTCGTCCAGCAGCGCCTTGCGTGACAGCTTGCCGATCATGGTCTTCGGCAGCTCGTCGCGGATCTCCAGCAGCTTCGGGATCTCGATCGGGGACAGCTTGTCGCGCAGGAACCGGGCCAGGTCCTCCTGGGTCAGGGTATGGCCCTCGGCCAGCTTGACGTAGGCCTTCACGGTCTGGCCGCGGTAGGGGTCCGGGACGCCGGCCACCACGACCTCGGCCACCGCGGGGTGGAGGTAGACCGCCTCCTCGACGTTGCGCGGGTAGACGTTGTAGCCGCCGCACAGGATCATGTCCTTGATCCGGTCGACGATGTAGACGAAGCCGTCCTCGTCGATGTAGCCGACGTCGCCGGTGTGCAGCCGCCCGTCGACCAGGACGCCGGCCGTCTCCTCGGGGTGGTTCCAGTAGCCCTTCATCACCTGCGGGCCGCGGATGCACACCTCGCCCCGCTCGCCGAGCGGGAGCACCCGCGAGCGGTCCTCCAGGCTCACGATCTCGATCACGGTGCCCGGCACCGGCAGGCCGATCGAGCCGACCTTGTCGCTGCCCTTGATCGGGTTGATGGTCGCGACGGGGGAGGATTCCGTCAGCCCGTAGCCCTCGACCAGCGCGCAGCCCGTGCGCCGCTCGAACGCCGCCTTGACCTCCCCCGGCAGGGGGGCGCCGCCGGAGATGCAGAACACCAGCGACGACAGGTCGTAGCGGTCGATGCCCTCCATGCCGCCGATCGCGGTGTAGATCGTCGGCACGCCCATGAACAGCGTCGGCTTCTTCTCGTGGATCGTCTTCACGACCTGCAGCAGCTCGAATCGCGGCAGCATCACCAGCTCCGCCCCGATGTTGAGCGACAGGTTCATCACCGCCGTCATCGCGAAGACGTGGAAGAACGGCAGCACCGCCAGCATCCGCTCCTGGCCGAACCGCACCTCCGGGTACCAGAGGACGGACTGCACGGTGTTGGCGAAGATGTTCGCGTGCGTCAGCATCGCGCCCTTGGGCAGGCCGGTCGTGCCGCCGGTGTACTGGAGCACGGCGACGTCCTCGCGCGGGTCGATCGCGACCGGGCGGGGTGCTTGGGGACCGGCGATCAGCCGGGCGAAGGGGACGTGGCGGTCGTCCGCGGGGATCGCCGCCTTCTCCTTGCGCTTCAGGACGGGGAACAGCCAGCTCTTGGGCCAGGTCAGCGCGTCCTGCATGCGGCAGATCACGAGGCGCTTCAGGCGCGTCTCGCGCAGCACGCGCGCCATCTTGCCGTAGAGCACCGCGAGGTCGAGCGTGACGACCAGGTCGGTCCCGCTGTCCTCGATCTGCATCGCCAGTTCCCGCTCGGCATAGAGCGGGTTCATGTTCACGACCGTGCCGCCGGCCTTCAGGATCGCGAAGTAGAAGATCACGAAATAGGGGCAGTTCGGCAGGAACAGCCCGACCCGCACGCCCTTGCCGACGCCGAGCCCCTGCAGCCCCGCGGCCGCCCGGTCGACCAGACGGCCGATCTGCCCGTAGGTGTAGCGCTTGCCCAGGAAGTCGATGCAGGGCCGGTCGGAGAAGCGCGCGGCCGCCTCGTCGAACAGCTCGTGGAGCGGCTGCTCGGGAAGGCGCGCGCCCCAGTCCACGTCCGCAGGATAGGCCCGGTCCCAGGGACGGGCCGACCGCTCGATCGCCGCTTCACCCAATTGCCTGCTCCCCCTCGCCACGCCGTTCCGGCGCCCCTCAGTCCGGCCTCTTGCGAGGGTAGTTGACGCTTACGTAAAGATCAAGAACCCCCTCCTTTCGGACTATGCCAAGTGAAGTAAGCACGATGCCTTGGGCGTCCAGAAGGTTCGCAAGACTTTGGCGTGCCGCCGGCGAGACGGTGAATGAAAAATTACACTGGAGACTCGAAATTCACTGTGTCTAAAATCATGAGGCACGGTCATGCGGGTGACTGTCCGCCTGCCCGTACCGGAGGGTCCAACCGCGCTCGCGCGCTGCATTCGAAGGTTCCCGCACGTGTCCCGCTTCGATCAGAACAACGCCCTGTCTTTCGACGACGGCGCCCAGGCCAAAGCCCTGGTGAAATGGTTCAACGCGACCAAGGGCTTCGGGTTCGTCGCTCCGGCCGACGGCACGCCGGACGCCTTCCTGCACATCTCCGTGCTCAACCGCGCCGGCCTCCATGAGGTGACGGACGGCACGGAGCTGCTGTGCATGATCACCCGGGGGCCCAAGGGGCCGCAGGTCACCCGCATCGTCGAGGTGCTCGGCTCCGTCCCGGCAGCGCCGCGGCCGGCCTACTCCCATGCCGCTCCGCGGTCCTCCTACGGCTTCGAGCCGTCCGGCCCGGAGGCGGAGCTCTCGGGCACGGTGAAGTGGTTCAAGCCCGACAAGGGCTTCGGCTTCGTGACCGCGGGGGACGGCGACAAGGACGTCTTCATCCACAAGAGCGTGCTGCGGCGCTGCGGCGTGGACGACCTGGAGGCCGGGCAGCGCGTGCGCATGCGCGTCCAGGAGGCGTCCAAGGGCCGCGAGGCGACCTGGATCGACCTGCTGGACTGAGAGGCGACCCGGATCGCCCTGCTCGACCGAGCCGGGCGACCCGGGCCGGCTTCAGCTCTCGGCGGGATCGTTGGGCTGGTGGGGGAAGCCCGCCATCGGCCCGATCTGCCGGCGGTCGCGGGGCACGGCCATGTCGCTCTGCATGTAGAGCGCGATCAGCTCGGCCAGGCTCCTGAGCGCGTGCAGATGGGTGCGCTCGTAGCCGTGCGAGGCGTCCACCCCGAAGCAGACCAGCGCCGTGCGGATGTCGTTCCCGGCCTCGATCGCAGCCGCGCTGTCGCAGCGGTAGTAGCGGAACACGTCGCGCTGGTGGGCGATGTCGTAGTCGCGGCACAGCCCGAGCAGGCGCTGCGTCAGGTGCCAGTCGAAGGGCCCGGTCGAATCCGCCATCGCGACCGTGACCCCGGACTCGCGGCTGTTCTGGCCCGGCGCCGGGGTCGCGTTGTCGACCGTCACCATCTCGGCGACGTCGCCGTGCAGCACCGAGGACGCGCCCGAGCCGACCTCCTCGGAGATCGTGAACAGGAGCAGGCACTGCACCGGCAGCACCAGCCCGGCGTCGCGCACGGCCTTGGCGGCCGCGAACATCACCGCGACCCCGGCCTTGTCGTCGAGATGGCGCGAGTTGATGAAGCCGTTGGGCAGGAACTCCGGCTGCGGGTCGATGCCGACGATGTCGCCGACGTTGAACCCCAGCCGCAGCAGGTCGGCCTGGGTGGACGCCATGGCGTCCACGCGCAGCTCGACATGCGTCCAGCCGACCGGCTGGGTGTCGATCTCTTCGTTGAAGGTATGGCCGGACGCCTTGAGGGGCAGGATGGTGCCCCGGTAGGTGCCCCTGTCCGTAAACACCGTGCAGCGCGCGCCCTCGGCGAAGCGCGCCGACCAGGTGCCGATCGACACCAGTTCCAGCCGCCCGTTGGGCTTGAGCTGCTTCACCATCGCGCCCAGCGTGTCGACGTGGGAGACGACGGCCCGATGCGGCGAGCGCAGGTTTCCCTCCAGCTCGGCCCGGATCGCGCCGCGGCGCGTCAGCTCGAAGGGAATGCCGAGCCGCTTCAGCTCCTCGCCGCAGAAATGGACGATCTCGTCCGTGTAGCCGGCCGGGCTCGGAATCGCGAGCAGCCGGCCCAGCAGGTCGGTGAGATAGTCGGTGTCGATGACCGGTCGCACCGGCCCGGGTCCGATCGAGGCCGTATCCATGCCCTTCCTTCCTTTCTTGCGCGCACCCCCGACCAACCGGCCGGGGGTGGCGATCGTTTCGATAGGAGACCGATCGTCGCTCAGGATGCAATCGCGGAATGGGGGAAGAGGAGATCGATGAACCGCTCGGCGGTGGGCTGCGGCTCGTGGTTGGCGAGGCCGGGCCGCTCGTTCGCCTCGATGATGACGTAGTCCGGGCCCGACGGGCTCGGCACCAGGAAATCGAGGCCGACGACCGGGATCTCCAGCGCCCGCGCCGCCGCGCGGGCCGCGGTCACCAGGGCCGGGTGCAGGTGGTCGGTGACGTCGTGCAGCGTGCCGCCGGTGTGCAGGTTCGCGGTCTTGCGCACGGCGAGGCGCTCGCCGGCCGGCAGCACGTCGTCCATCGACCAGCCGTGCGACGCGACGCAGCGTTCGGTCTCGCGGTCCATGGGGATGCGGCTCTCGCCGCCGGTCGCCGCCGCGCGCCGCCGGCTCTGCGCCTCGATGAGCTGGGCGATCGTGTGCTCGCCGGTGCCGGTGACCTCGGCCGGCCGCCGGATCGCCGCCGCGACCACCTTGTAGTCGATCACGACGATGCGCAGGTCCTGCCCCTCGACGTACTGCTCCAGCAGCACGGTCTCGGCATGCGCGCGGGCGGCCTCGACTGCGTGCTCCACCTCCTCGGGCGTGCGCACGTCGACCGTGATGCCGCGCCCCTGCTCGCCGCGCGCGGGCTTGACGACCACGCTGCCGTGCTCGGCGAGGAAGGCGGCGTTCTCCCCGGCCCCCGCCGCCACCCGCTGGGCCGGCACGCGCAGCCCCTCCTTCTCCAGGCAGCGGCGGGTCACCGCCTTGTCGTCGCAGCGGCTCATCGCGACCGACGTCGTCAGCTCCGACAGGCTCTCGCGGCACGCGATCGACCGCCCGCCGAAGCTGAGGCGGAAGAAGGCGGCCTCCGCGTCCAGGACGTCGACCGCGATGCCGCGCCGCCGCGCCTCGTTGATGATGATCATCGCATAGGGGTTGAGCGCGTCTTCCGGCGGCGGGCCGGTGAACAGGCGCTCGTTGATGGCGTTGCGCGCCTTCAGCGCGAAGACCGGCACCCTCTGGAAGCCCAGCTTCTCGTACAGCGCGATCGCGTTGACGTTGTCGTGCAGCACCGACAGGTCCATGAAGGCTCGCCCGCGCGCCTGGAAATGCTCGGCCAGCATGCGCACCAGGCTCTCGCCGACGCCGGGGGCCGCCGCCTGCGGGTCGACGGCCAGGCACCACAGCGAGGAGCCGTTCTCCGGGTCGCCGAAGGCGTGCACGTGGTCGACGCCGGTCACCGAGCCGATCACCTCGCCGGTGGTCTCCTCCTCGGCGACGTAGTGGGTCAGGACGCGGCTGTTGCGGTTCTCGCGCAGGAAGGCGGGGTCCACCGGCACCATGCGGCGCGCGGCGTAGATGCGGTTCACCGCGCGGGCGTCGGCCAGGGTGCGCAGCCGGCGCAGCACGAAGCCCTTGGCCCGGCGCCGCGCCGGCCGGTACGTCGCCAGCCACAGCCGGTAGGTGTGGGACGGGTCGAGGAACAGCTCCTGCGGAGCGAGCGCCAGGACGACGTGGGGGTCGCGCAGGTACAGCGCGATGTCGCGCTGGCCCGGCCGCTCGGCCCGCAGCGACTGCGCGAGTGCGGCATGGTCGCGGAAGGTGTGGGCGAACAGCAGCCTGCCCCAGCCGCAGTCGACGGTGACGTTCTCGGGCAGGTCGGTGCCGGGGGCCGCGGCCCTGCCCTCGACCCAGTTGCGCAGGGTCAGCGCGCTGCGCCGTGCGAGCCGATGATCGATGCGCGCGAGAGCCATTATCTCATCCCCTCAGATGCCGTGGGTCTGGAGCCAGAATTCGAGCAGGGCCACCTGCCACAGCTTCGAACCCCTGAGCGGGGTGATGTGTGCCTCCGGATCGCCGAGGAGCCGGTCGACGTAGTCGCGCCGGAACAGCGACCGCTCGCGGGCCGCCGGCTGCTCCAGCACGTCGCGCACGAGCCCGAGGAACGGCCCGCGCAGGTATTTCAGCGCGGGGACCGGGAAATACCCCTTGGGCCGGTCGATGACCTCGGCCGGGACGACCCGGCGCGCGACCTCCTTGAGGACGTATTTGCCGCCCTGGCCGACCTTCAGCTCGGCCGGTATCCGGGCGGCCAGCTCGACCAGCTCGTGGTCCAGGAACGGGACGCGCGCCTCCAGCCCCCAGGCCATGGTCATGTTGTCGACGCGCTTCACGGGGTCGTCGACCAGCATGATCGTCGTGTCCAGGCGCAGCGCCTTGTCGACGGCGCGGTCGGCGCCGGGCCGGGCGAAATGCCGCTCGACGAAGGCCCGGCTCGGGTCGGTGTCGTCGAGATGCGCGGGGTTCAGCGCGTCCCGCATCTCGGCGTGGTCGCGGTCGAAGAACACCCGGCCGTAGGCCGCCGCCGCCTCGCGGCCGTCGGCGACGTCGAGCAGGGGCGGATACCAGTGGTAGCCGCCGAAGACCTCGTCGGCCCCCTGGCCGCTCTGGACGACGCGCACGTGCTTGGACACCTCGCGCGACAGCAGGTAGAAGCCGATCGCGTCGTGGCTGACCATCGGCTCGCTCATCGCCCGCACGCAGCCCTCGAGCGCCGGCAGCGTCTGCGAGCTGTCGACGAACAGCTTGTGGTGCTCCGTCCCGAACTCGCGGGCGATGACGTCGGAATAGCGGAACTCGTCGCCGGCCTCGTCGCCGACCGTCTCGAAGCCGATGGAGAAGGTCTGCAGCCCGCTCTGCCCCGCCTCGGCCAGCAGCGCCACGATCAGCGAGCTGTCGAGGCCGCCCGACAGCAGCACGCCGACCGGCACGTCGGCGACCAGGCGCCGCTCCACCGCCTTGCGCAGGCCGGCGAGCACGGCGTCCTGCCAGTCGCGCGCGTCCATCGCGCCGTCGCCCTCGGCCGGGGCGTAGACCGGGCGCCAGTAGGTCTCCTCGTGCCGGCGGCCGTCGGGCTCCACCGTCAGCAGCGTCGCCGGCGGCAGCTTGCGCACCCCCTTCAAGATCGTGTGCGGGGCCGGGACCACGGCGTGGAAGCTCATGTAGTGGTGCAGCGCCACCGGGTCGATCGAGGTGTCGACGTCGCCCGCCGCCACCAGCGCCGGCAGGGCCGAGGCGAAGCGCAGGCGGCCGGGGCTCTCGGCGATGTAGAGCGGCTTGATCCCGAGCCGGTCGCGGCCGAGCAGGACGCGCCCGCTGTCGCGCTCCCAGATCGCGAAGGCGAACATGCCCTGCAGGCGCTCGACGAAGCGGGGGCCCCAGGCGTGATAGGCCTTGAGCAGGACCTCCGTGTCGCCGTGCGAGAAGAACCGGTAGCCCTTCGCCCCCAGCTCCTCGCGCAGGGCCGGGTAGTTGTAGATGCAGCCGTTGAAGACGATCCCGAGCCCGAGCTCGGGGTCGATCATCGGCTGCTGGGACGCCGGCGACAGGTCGATGATCTGCAGGCGCCGATGGCCGAGCACCACCTGGCCGGCCCCGAAAAGCCCCGCCGCGTCGGGCCCGCGCGGCGCCATCACCTCGGCCATTCTCCCGACTGCGGATGAGTCGGGTTGACGGTCGTCGAGGCGGATCTCGCCGCAGATGCCACACATGGCGGTTCCCTTCCGTTGTTCTTCCGAGAGGACCGGCGCGCGAGCCGGCAAAAAGTCGAAGGTGGGAATTCCAGAGGCGATTTCAAGATCAACCAACCTTCATACCCAATCCGTGGGACCCGGCGCGGGCAAGTACCCGAAATATCGCTGAAGTACAGACAGGGCTCGCCTCCAAAAATTTTCGCCGAACTCAACCCGTATTTACCCG